>CALFAK010000067.1 GCA_937948985.1 uncultured Neomegalonema sp.
GCGCTCTGGCAAGCAATTTCCTGCCGGATACTCGTGGAATAAATCCGACAGTCCTGAGGTGTCGTTGGAGAGGTTGTGCTGTTCCGGATCGTCGGAAGAAGTCCGACGATGACAATTTCCAATCTGTAAAACGACTTCACAGCAGGTGATTTTAACAGTTTGGCCTTTCAAGCGATTGCCGTGGACATTTCTAAGAGTCGCAACCAAAGGCGTTTGTGTGAGTTACCACTCGATAACCGCCTCGGCCTTGTCAAAGCGTTCTGCGGCGAGGTCTTCGGGGGCGATCATGAAGCGGATCATGTAGCCGCCGCCGGACCAGTTGCAGGGCATGTGCATCAGCATAATGCGATCATCCGGCTCGTGACTTTGCGTGTAATATGCGCCGAACAGGCGATCCGACCGCGGGCGGTGGACGTGATTATTTGTTGAGTCCGAGTAGCTGCGGTTATAGCGGAAAGTGTTAGCGTCCGCCTGCAAGACATTTTGCGGAATGTCGCTGGTGTCGTCGTGCCGGATATGGTGCAGCATCCGACCGGGGTGGGTTTTTCCCAGACCGCGCAGTGTTTCCTCAAACGCCCATTCGAGATCCAGACGCCAACTTCGCTCCGGCGAGCCGCCTTTTTCGTCGGGCATCTCAACCGGGATTTTCGCCCCTGCGGCATCCAGCGCGATCAGCCAGTTGCGGTATGCGGCGGCATCAGATTCGGGGATGCGGTCAAGCGGGTTGTGTTTCGCGGCGCGTTTGAACCAGCGTTTCGCGTCGGCATCGATGCCCTGTGGCCATAGGTGAGCGTGCGGTTCGCCCGGTTTTTCCCTCGATTGGAAATACGTTTCGATTGCTTCCGTGATGTTGATCCAGCGCCAAGGGTAGGTTTGTGGCACTTCAATGAGCGGCATTTCATGATCGAAATAAGTTCTGTGGTGCCCTTCTTTGCGGGCCTCGCGATAGAAGCGATACCAGTTCGACATCCAAGGCAGGGCAAAGATATTGTCGTGGATCGTGCCGTTTTCATGGGGCAACGCATCGCGCATCATGTCTTCGTGGTCGGGCTTTAAATCCTGTTTGTAATCGTCATTGCAGGATGCGTAGGGTACGAACGCGTAAGGTTGCACCGGGAATTCGCGGATGCCGAGACCGACGGGCAGACCCAATTCGGCATAACATTTGTCGTGCGAATCTTCATCCGAAGACGGCTCGAATAACAGGCGGGCGTCGTCAGGAATGGCGCGTTCTTGTTGCAGCGACAGCGGTTCGGCGCTGTGAAGCACTTTGAAGGTCGGGCCGTCGTAATCGTCGGGATCGCCGCTGTCCCAACGGAAGAAGAAGAGGCCCCCCGTTTCCGGCAATGGCGGGTACGGATAGGACTCTTCGCCGTGGTCGAGGCTGCGCGGTAAGGTGCTGCAATCGATTTGCATCACGAAATTCATGCTCTGGCCGTTATCAACTTTCGGCCAATCGAGCGATTCAGGCAGCAGCGGCTTTCCGCCATAGCGGTTGGTATCGTGACCGCCCGCCTCGCCCGGCAGAAGCGGTTTGAGGATGATGGAGGGCATCACGCGATCCGGTGGCAGAATCGGGGCCGGACCTGTGGGACGAGGCGCACGCCAGAGGCCGTCTTTGTTCAAATTCTCCTCAACAGCATAGGCGCGATCAAAGGCCCGTTTGCGCAGGTGCCGGCGGGAAATCTGGAATTTGATCGTGCCTTTGCCGCTCATCCCGAAGTTCAGATTCGGGGATTCGGGAAGTTGGAGAAGTAGGATTTGTTCGCTGTCTTGCGCATCCTCGCGCCCCAGAAGCCTAGTCAGAGCACCGACAGCCTTTTCAACACTGCCTGTTTGCATTCCGGCACGGTCCAGCGCTTCGGAATCTTCGGCGGAGGGGACGTAGCCGAGCATTTGTATCGGACGCACAAAGCGGATCGAGTCGCGGCAGTCATAGGGGGTCAGGCTGCGCTGCCAGCGGAATTCGCTTGAGTAGGCTTCGATCAGGGATTGTGGAATGCCGCTGGTATGACCATCTGCCAACGCCGCGCGCAGAGTGTGGCGCGTTCCGGTGATGACGGCCTCCAGCAAACTCTCAAGCATCACGCAGGGACGTAATCTAACACTGCTTTTCTTGTGAGAAGCCGTATTTATTGAGCCTACGGCGGCATGGAGGAAATCTTTGAAGAGACGCCGTGCTTTAGGGCTGGCCGGATCGGTCGGGACGCGCTTGGCGGCGCGTTTGATCCATTTTCTGGCCTCCTCGTAACTGTCAACGCAGGTTTCGAGGGCAACCATAGTTTCCTCAACCGGTTCGTATATCGGGTAGTCCGGCTCCCAGTTCAAATACTTCGTGATATAGGCTTCGTACACGGCGCGGGCGGCGTTGAATCGCTTGCACTGAGCAGCATCATCGAAAAAGCGCTCGAAGCTGTCGCCCTCCGCCTCGCCAAGTGCGTAGCGAATGTCGTTGAAATGCGCCTCGGGTATCTCCGCCCACATTTTTTTGAGCAACACGTAGCGGTCAGCCTCGATCATATTTCCGGAGAGGTGGAGGTAGAACGCGGCGGCGGTTGCGCCGATTGTATCCCAGCGGAACGGGAAGCTGTCCGGGATTTCGACGGTCGGTCGGTTGCGGCTTCTATCGCGTGTTTCCGTCAGCCACAGCGCTGTCCAAGTATAGTATTCCTCGGCCATTGGCTCCGGCGGCAGGGCGGCGATGAGGCCGTCTTCTTCGCTGTCGGGATGTGAGTTGAAGGGCTGTACCGCAAGCGGGACGCGGGCATAGGTGAGGGGGGCGGGGTAGATGCGGCTGACCTCACGTTCGCCGCGCTGGGAATTCAACGGTCCGTCCCACGGGTTTTCAAGGACATGCGCGTAGAAGTGCAGCTGCGGAGTGTTTTCGGGTGGGGCGCGTTCCTCCTCGTCGTCAACCGCATCCGGCCAGTAGAGAACGCATGATCCTGTTGCGCCGCCGATGGTGTTGGAGTCGTCCTCGTCGTTGTTATCGAAATTACAGCCCGCGAAGAAGAACAGTGTGCCCTCATCAGGGATATCCGGATCGGGGCTGTCGAGTGCGGCACAATCTATCTGAAAGAGAAAATGCAGCGGACGGCCTGCCGCATCGCACGGCCATTCGAGCAAATCGGGCAGGCGCGGATTACCACCGAAGCATGTGATGCCATCGTCACCTTTTTCGCCTGGCAATAAAGATTTCAGGGCGAAGGCGGTGAGGTGTGCGTTGGGATCATCAAGCATGGTTTTCTCGCAGCTGTGATTTCGATTGCAGTGCGAGGGTAATGCGCGCGGCATTTAAATGCAGTTAAGTGAACTATGCTGTGTATGAATATGCGTGGATGGTTTGTAGCGCCATTTGGGAGTTTTGATCCGGCATTTGGCACTGAGTTGTCGTTGCACTTTCACCAAGATGCTGTGCCGCCCGTGTGTGATGCGGGCGGGGTTTTGGTGTGTCTTGTGTTTGGAGGCCCCGGATCAGGTCCGGGGCGGGGGGGGATTATTCCACTGTGACCGATTTCGCGAGGTTGCGCGGCTGATCAACGTCTGTGCCTTTGGCGACCGCCGTGTGGTAGGCGATCAGCTGGGTCGGGACGGCGTAGACGATGGGGGCCACGAACGGATCGCAGTCGGGCATTGTCAGGGTGCGCCAGCAATCCGCGCCGGAATGGGCCACGCCTGCCGCGTCCGAGACCAGCAAAACCTTGCCGCCACGCGCCATGACTTCCTGCATATTCGAGACTGTTTTCTCGTAAAGCGCATCCTGCGGGGCCAGAGTGACCACGGGAACATTCTCGTCGATCAGGGCGATGGGGCCGTGTTTCAGCTCTCCAGAAGCATAGCCTTCAGCGTGTATGTAGCTGATTTCCTTTAGCTTTAGTGCGCCCTCCAGAGCGATAGGGAATTGTGCGCCGCGCCCCAGATAGATCACATCGCGGGCTTTGGACAGCTCATTCGACAGCTTTTCGATATCCGATTCCATCGCCACCGATTCGGCCAGCAGACGCGGGACTTCGGAGAGCGCGCGGACGAGGCGGGCTTCCTCGGCGGCGTCAATCGTACCCCGTTGGCGGGCGGTTGAGATGGCCAGCGCCGCGAGAACCATGAGCTGACAGGTGAAGGCTTTGGTCGAAGCGACGCCGACTTCCGGCCCGGCGTGGATCGGCAGAACGAGGTCCGCCTCGCGCGCAATCGAGGATTCCGGCACGTTTACGACGGCGACAATCTTCTGGCCGTTGGCCTTGGCATAGCGCAGAGCGGCCAGCGTATCCGCCGTCTCGCCTGATTGGGAAACGAAGAGCGCGACGCCGCCTTCGGGAAGGGGCGGGTTGCGGTAGCGGAATTCGGAGGCGATGTCGATTTCGACGGGCAAGCGCGCGACCTGCTCGAACCAGTATTTTGCCACATGGCCCGCATACCCTGCGGTTCCGCAGGCGACGATGGTCAGGCGGGGGGCTTTGGTCAGGTCGAGCTGTGCCGAGAAATCGCGGATTGCATCGCGGGTTTCTGTGGTCATCGAACCAAGCGCATAGCCTGTAACGGAAGGCTGCTCGTGGATTTCCTTGAGCATGAAGTGGCGGTATTCACCCTTGTCGACCAGCACTGAATTAACGTTGACGATGCGGACTTCGCGGTTTGCGAGCGTGCCGTCCTTGTCATAGATCGTGGCGGTATCGCGGGTCAGGACGGCCCAATCGCCCTCATCCAGATAGCAAATGCGGTTGGTCAGGTGGGCGAGCGCGAGGGCGTCGGAGCCGACGAACATCTCGCCATCGCCATAGCCGAGCGCAAGCGGAGAGCCTTTGCGGGCGGCGATCATCAGGTCGTCTTCACCGTCAAACAGGATCGCCAGAGCGAATGCGCCATCGAGTTTGGCCAGCGTCGCAGCGGCGGCATCCTGTGGGGAAAGGCCTGTTTCAAGATAATGATCGCACAGCTGGGCGATGGTTTCAGTGTCTGTCTGGGTCAGGAACGTGCGGCCATGCGCGGACAGCATCTCGCGCAGTTCCTGAAAATTCTCGATGATGCCGTTATGGACGACGGCAACACGGCCCGCAGCGTGGGGGTGGGCGTTGACTTCGGTGGGTGCGCCGTGTGTGGCCCAACGTGTGTGGCCGATGCCGATAGAGCCGCCGATGGGGTTGTTTTGCAACAGATCCGCCAGCGCCGACAGCTTGCCCACCGCGCGGCGGCGATCAAGCGCACCGGATTTGACGGTGGCGACCCCTGCGGAATCATAGCCGCGATATTCAAGGCTTTTCAGCGCATTCATGATTAATGGCGCCGCATCGCGCCCGTTACCCAGAATCCCGACTATTCCACACATAGGCTTCTCCCTTGTACTCTGATACTCAATCGAAGATTTGTTAATATTGGTACAACTATTCCCGGCATTCGTACCGGGAAGTGTTCTCTATCACGAAACAGCAGCAGACGCTGCTCACGTCTTGTTTCGATATTCTTTCATCGCCTTCAGTTTTTCGCGCAGTTTGGCGGCGAGGCCGGGTTTGTTGGCTTGGATACCGCGTGCGACGGCGAGGGCGTCGGCTTCGACGGGGCGGGTGATGACAGAGCCGGCGGCGATGATTGCGCCGTCGCCGATTTGGGCGGGGGCGACGAGTGCGGAGTTGGAGCCGATGAAGGCACCCGCGCCGATCTGTGTTTTGTGTTTATTGAAGCCGTCATAGTTACAAGTGATTGTTCCCGCACCGATATTTGCGCCCGCGCCGATGGTCGCGTCGCCGACATAGGTGAGATGATTGGCCTTTGCGCCCTTGCCGAACGTGGCGGCTTTGACCTCGACAAAGTTGCCGATTTTCGCATTCTCGCCAATGTCAGCGCCGGGGCGCAGGCGGGCGTAGGGGCCGATGACCGCGCCGGAATGGACAGTGCAGCCCTCAAGATGGCTGAAAGCACGCAAGGTTGCGCCGCCGGCAACGTGGACTCCGGGACCGAAGACGACGTTCGGCTCGATGATAACATCGGCCTCGATTTGTGTGTCGTGGGAGAAGAACACGGTTTCGGGGGCGATCATTGTTACACCGCGTTCCATCGCCGCCAATCTTGTGCGGTTCTGGAAGGCGGCCTCGGCTTCGGCCAGATTGACGCGGGAATCAACGCCCATCGTCTCGTCTTCGCCGCACTCGACCACGGCGCAGGCCAGTCCTTCGGCACGGGCGAGGCCGACGACATCGGTGAGGTAATACTCGCCCTTGGCATTGTCATTGGTGACATTATCGAGAAGGCGGAAGAGGGTGCGGGAATCCACGCACATGACGCCGGAATTACAGAGTGTGACTTGGAGTTCTTCGGGGGAGGCCTCTTTGGCCTCGACAATGCGGTCCAATCCGCCGTTATCGTCCGTGATGAGGCGGCCATAACCTGCGGGATCAGCGGCATTGAAGCCAAGGACGACGACGGCAGCACCCGCGCGGCGTTTTCCGGCCATGCGCTCCAGCGTTTCGGGAAGGATCAGCGGGGTGTCGCCGTAGAGAATGAACACATCGCCCTCGAAATCAGCCAGGGGCGGCGCGGCCATTTGAACCGCATGGCCCGTGCCGAGTTGCGGGGATTGTTCGACGCAAACCGCGCCCGGTGCGACGGCTTGGGCGGCCTCTGCGACCCGGGCGGACTGGTGCCCTGTGACGATGACAATGCGTGAAGGATTGCAGCCTTTACCGGAATTCAGGGCGTGTGCGAACATCGGCAAGCCCGCCACCTGATGCAAAACTTTCGGCAGATCGGACCGCATACGCGTTCCTTTTCCGGCGGCAAGCAGGCAAAGCGCAGTCTCAACAGTCATGGGAACCTCAGAATTAACTACGAACACTAAATTTCGGCAGCTTATAGTCTTTCGTACAGTGTCATACACTCAATTTTATTCGAGATGACCGACAATAGCCCCGAACGATCTTTCGAGGGACTGGTTATGTTGGAAACAACTAAGAATATCCTAGTGACGGGCGGCTGTGGTTTTATCGGGACGCATTTGTGCCACAGCCTGATCGCGGGCGGACACCGGGTGCGGATACTCGATGACCTTTCAACAGGTAAGGCGGCGATGATGCCGAACCAAGCTGATCTGATGATCGGGGATGTGAGTGATCCTGAAACCGCCGCTGATGCGATGGCGGGAATTGACGGGGTGATTCATCTGGCGGCGATTGCCTCGGTTGAGCGCTGTAATCAGGCTTGGGTGAAATCGCACCAGACCAATCTGGGCGGCACGTTGACGATTATGGAAGCGGCGCGCGATGCGGCGGAGAAGCCGGTTCCTGTGGTCTGGGCCTCATCAGCGGCGATTTATGGCGCGGCGAAGACCTTTCCTATCACAGAACGCACACCGACAGCGCCTATGTCGCCCTATGGGGCGGATAAACTCGGCGGAGAATTGCACGGGCAAGCGGCGGCGACGGTGTTTGGTCTGCCAAATACCGCGTTGCGGTTTTTCAATGTGTTCGGGCCGGGACAAGACCCGTCATCGCCTTATTCGGGGGTGATTTCGATCTTTGCGGACCGCTTGGGCAAAGGACTGCCCGTTACGATCTATGGCGATGGCAAGCAGACCCGTGATTTTGTTTATGTCGGCGATGTTGTTCAGGCGCTGGAGGCTTCATTGGAGCGTCTGCTGCGGCGGCAGCGGCTGGAGCACGCGGCGTCGTTTGATGCGATCAATGTTTGCACAGGGCGGGCGGTGACGGTGCAGACTTTGGCGGAAACGCTGGGTGAGCTGCTCGGTTCGACGCACCCGATCGGCTATGGCGAAACGCGCAACGGCGATATTCGCGATTCTGTCGGTGATCCGTCGAAGATGCAGCGGCTTCTGGCGATACGGGCGGAGACATCGTTTGAGGACGGGTTGCGCGCGTTGATCGGCAGCGGTGCCGAGAAGGTGGCAAGCGTCGGATAATCCGGTTTAAGCTCTGCGGGAAACCGGGGAGAATGGCATGGCGGATTTGGATTATATCAGGCTGATGGCGCGCTATAACGCGTGGCAGCATGTCGGGATCACTATGGCGGCGGACAGCCTTACCGGGGAAGCGCTTCTGGAGGACAGGGGCGCTTTTTTCGGGTCTGTGTTCCGGACATTGAACCATCTGCTGTGGGGCGACCGGATTTGGATGCATCGCTTTGCGGGGACGCCCGCGCCGGAGATGGAATCGATCGGGGAGTCGGTCGGTGAAACCGCTGATTGGGACAGTTATAAAGCCGCGCGGCGGGAGATGGACCGGGTGATTCTGGACTGGGCCGAAGGTCTGGGGCCGGAATGGCTGGACGGTGATTTGACGTGGTGGTCGGGGGCGGCGGGACGCGAGGTCTCGAAACCGAAATCCATGCTGGTGACGCATTTCTTCAACCACGGTACCCATCATCGCGGGCAGGTCCATGCGATGCTGACGGCGGCAGGCGCCGTGCCGGGTGCGAGTGATATTTTTCTGATGCCGGAGTGAACTGAGGCGGCTAGGCTGTATCGCGGGATCATGCGGGAGAAGATTATGAACCAGATCGATGTTGCGGGAAAAAGAGCCGTGGTCACGGGCGGGGCGCAAGGGATCGGGCGGGCGGTTGCCGAGCGGCTGATCGCGGGTGGTGCGGTTGTGACGCTGTGGGATCGGGACCGGGGGCTGGTTGAGCAGACAGCGGAGGCCATCGGGGCCGGATTTATCGAGGTGGATCAAACCGATTGGGACGCGGTGCGCTCTGCTTCCGCTCGGACGGCGGCGGAGATGGGCGGGGTGGATATTCTGGTCAACAATGCCGGCATTGCGGGGCAGAACGCGACCGTTGCCGATTATCCGTTGGACGAGTGGCGGCGAGTGATGGCGATCAATCTGGACGGGCCGTTCCACTGTTGTAAGGCGCTGGTCCCGCTGATGACCGAGGGTGGCTATGGCCGGATCGTCAATGTTGCCTCGATTGCGGGCAAGGAGGGCAATCCGAATGCTTGTGCTTATTCAGCCTCCAAGGCGGGTGTTATTGCGCTGACCAAGACGCTGGGTAAGGAATTGGCGGGGCACGATATTGCGGTGAACTGCGTCACCCCTGCGGCGGCGCGCACGGCGATATTCGATCAGATGAGCGAGGAGCATATCGGTTATATGCTGTCGAAAATCCCGCGCGGGCGGTTCGTTGAGGTGGGCGAAGTCGCGGCGATGATCGCTTGGCTTTGTTCGGCGGAATGCAGCTTTACGACGGGTGGCGTGTTTGACCTGAGCGGGGGGCGGGCGACTTATTGACTTTGCCTTTGGGCAAGGAAGATGCCGCTCAACACGAGGGCCAGGGCGATGGCGTGGTAGGTGGCGAAGATTTGGCCCAGCAGCAGCACCGCGAGAAGCGATGCGAATATCGGGACGAGGTTGATGAAGACGCCCGCGCGCCCCGGCCCGATCATATCGACACCGCGCAGGAAGAACAGCTGTGACAAGCAGGACGGGAAGATCGCAATGTAGAGCGTGACGAGCCAGCCTTTAGCGGTTGGCGCCGCGAATCCGCTCCACAGCGCTTCAAATATGGCCAGCGGAAAAGCGGTAATGGTGGCGACGATGGCGAGCAGGGTGAAGAATGCCGTGCCGGGGATCGCGGGACGATTGCGCAGGGCGACGGCATAGGCGGCGTAGAAAATACAGGCCACCAGCATTAGCGCATCGCCGGGATTTATCGCTTGGGTCAACAGGGAGACCGGGTCGCCTTTTGTGGCCACCAGCGCGACGCCGATCATGGTCAGGATTACGCCGATGATCTGGATCGGGGTGACTGTGGTGCGATAGGCGAGGAAAGTGCCTATCAACACGATGCCGGGCATTGCGCCCTGAATGATGCCGATATTGACAGCGGATGTGCTGTAAGACGCGATGTAGAACAAGGCGTTGAAAGCGGTGAAGCCGAAGCCCGACATCAGCGTGACCGACATCAAACGCGGCTTGATGGTGGGCCAATGGGCGCGTACCTCATGGCCAAAGAGCAGCCACATGGCAGAGGCAACCAATACCCAGCGCAGGAAAACGAGCATGAAGGGTTTGACCTCGCCCACCGCCAATTGTCCCGCCACGGCGTTGCCCGCCCAGAACAGGGCGGTCAGGGTGAGCAGGATGAGGGGGCTGGCGTAGAGCCGCGATAACAGGGTCACGATTTACACATCAGTGAACCGATTATCCCTCGGAAACCCGCGCGGGGCCATGCGTCCGGCTGAAGCGCGTTTGCCTTGCCATTCGGCGAGATCAGCCTCCGGAACATGGCGCGTTTTACCGCCGCCCATCTCCCAACTCAAACCATCAGTCAGTTTCAGGGTGCGCAGATCGACGAGGCCGCCGTCTTTGTAGCGTTGCAACAGCACGCCCTTGCCGCGCGACATCTCCGGCAGGTCAGCGAGCGGGAAGACCAGCAGTTTGCGGTTATCGCCGACGCAAGCGACGGAGTCATCGCCCTCCTCAACGCGGCGGCACAGGGCAGCGGGGGCCAGTGGATCGACATTGAGCACTTGCTTGCCCGTGCGGGTTTGCGCGATGGCGTCGGCCTCAGGCATGATAAAGCCGCGTCCGGATTTCGAGGCGACGATGGCTTTTGCGCCAAGCTGGTGGGCGAAGAGGGTGACCATGCCTTCCTCGTTTGGCAGATCGACCATCAGGCGGATAGGCTCGCCCATTGAGCGCCCGCCCGGCAGTTTGTCGGCCCCAAGCGTGTAGAAACGCCCGTTGGTCGCGAACAGCAGCAGTTTGTCCGTGGTCTGGGCGTGGAACAGGAAGCGGGGGCCGTCGCCGTCCTTGTATTTGATCTCGGAATCGAGGGCGACATGGCCCTTCATCGCCCGTATCCAACCGTTTTCCGAGCAGATGACGGTGATCGGCTCCTTGTCGATCATCGCTTCCATCGACGGCGCATCGACTTTAGGGGCTTCAGCGATTTCTGTGCGGCGCGCGCCGCCGGGGCTGTCGACGCCGAATTTCTTGCGGGTTTCGCGGATTTCAGCGGCGATAGATTTTGATTGCGCGCCTTCGTCGCCGATCATCGTGTCGAGTTCGGCGCGTTCGGCGGCGAGTTTGTCCCGCTCGGTCCGTAACTCCATCTCTTCGAGTTTACGCAAGGAGCGCAGGCGCATATTGAGGATGGCTTCGGCCTGACCGTCGGTGAGGCTGAACTCGGCCATCATGACGGGTTTTGGCTCGTCCTCTTCGCGGATGATCTCAATTACGCGGTCGAGGTTGAGATAAGCGACGATGTAGCCGTCCAGCACCTCCATACGCGCGTCGATCTTGCCGATGCGGTAGTGGGAGCGGCGCAGGAGAACCTCGCGGCGGTGGTCGAGGAAGGCTTGCAGCGCTTCGGACAGAGACATCACGCGCGGGGTGCGTTTGGAATCGAGGACGTTGAGGTTGAGCGGGATGCGGACCTCAAGGTCCGTCTGCTTGAACAGCGCCTCCATCAGCGCGGTGTCGTCGATATTGCCGGAGCGCGGCTCCAGCACGAGGCGGATATCCTCGGCGGATTCGTCGCGCACATCGGCGAGAATCGGGAGTTTCTTTTCCGTCACCAGCGCGGCGATGCGTTCGACCAGTTTGGATTTTTGCACCTGATAGGGCATCTCGGTGACGATGATCTCGTATTTGCCGCGTCCGAGATCCTCGCGATGCCATTTTGCGCGCAGACGGAAGCCGCCGCGTCCGGTCTTGTAGGCGTCCAGAATCGACGACGCGGGCTCGATCAGAATACCACCTGTGGGGAAGTCCGGGGCGGGGACGAACTCGGTCAGCTTCTCGATTCCCGCGCCCGGTGCTTTTAACAGGTGCAAAAGTGCATCACAAAGTTCGCCCGCATTGTGTGGCGGTATCGAGGTTGCCATGCCCACGGCGATGCCGTTCGCACCATTGGCGAGCAGGTTGGGGAAGGCGGAGGGAAGAACGTCCGGCTCTTCCTCCTGACCATCATAGTTGGGGCGGAAATCGACCGCGTCATCATCCAGCCCGATCAGGATCGAGGCGGCGGTGTTGGTGAGACGGCATTCAGTGTAGCGCATTGCGGCGGGGTTATCGCCGTCGATATTGCCGAAGTTGCCTTGCCCGTCGATCAGCGGATAGCGGGCGTTGAAGTCCTGTGCCATGCGTACAAGCGCGTCGTAAACGGACTGTTCGCCGTGCGGGTGATACTTACCGACAACGTCACCGACCACGCGCGCACTTTTCTTGAACGGGGCGTTAGGGTCCATTTTCAGCAAGCGCATCGCGAACAGGATGCGGCGGTGAACCGGCTTCAACCCGTCACGGACATCGGGCAGGGCGCGGTGCATGATGGTCGAGAGCGCGTAGGTCAGATAGCGCCGCCCCAGCGCCCGCGTCAGCGCCTCTTCTTCGATCAATCCACCGTTTTCCGGTGTCGCTTCATCATCATTTGCCATGCGGTTCCCTTACGGGTTTGAAATTCATGTGTAAAGAACAAAGCACGGCCTCTGTGGCCGCAGTGCAACGATCTGCATTAGGTTGAATGTTAATCATTGTTTATATTTTGTGAGTCAAAGCCGAACAGAGTAATATTTTTACTCAGGGTTAACGACTCATTCCGGGTAAAACCCTCATTGCGGAGGTTGTCATGGCGCATCGCATACATTTCGGTCTTCTCATCACATCGCTGGCTATGGCGGGATTATCAACGCCCGCACAAAGCCGTTTGCACGAAGTTACCGGCGTTTTCAATGTTGAGCAGGTGACGACCGTGCATCTTCCCACCGGCTGTCACGCGCGGCTTGAATTTCAGGACGAGACGCTGATCGCGGCGAGTATTGTTGATCCGCTGTGCCTTCCCAAAGGGGTGAAGACGCGCAACGTGCCGCTTTATAAGAGAGATTTCCACCTGCCACGCGAAAAGCGGGGCCGTTTTGATGGTGAGAAGTTTAAGGGCCGTCACTTGATCGGCATGTGATCTTCCTCAGAGGAATTCGAGAACCGCTGCGATATCTGTGGTTTCCAGCTCGATTGCCCAAAGATCAGGGTCGGTTTTTGCGCGTTTTCCGATGTAATCATCCGCGTCGGCATCCGGCAAGGGCGCGGCGTCGGGGGTGGTTGCCTCCCACACCATGCCGCCCTCCATCGCATAACGGCGCACGTAGAGGGTTGAGGTGCCGTCACGGTGGCTGTGGCGGAGGAGGATTGCGCCCGCTGTGCGGTCGCCACGTCGCAAGACGTAAGCGCCTTCGCCCCGATTTTGGCAGAATTGCAGGGCCGCTGAAACGAGCATGTGGGTGGCTAAAGTCATGGAAATCCTTGTTTTGGAGGGAGGCTACACTCCGGGCGGGTTTTGTGATACGCTTATGTCATGAAAGCGCGCATCATCATTGCTGCACTGCTTGGGATGGCCACGGTTGAAGTGGCGGCTGAGCCTCGCTTCAAGGGCTGGACCGGGCCTAAACCCGCGAAACCACCGTGTGAGTGCCGATACAGGGGCGGTAAGGCGACAGTGGGGCAGACGATTTGTCAGCAGCGTAACGGTAAGATGGTGCGCCTGAAATGCACGCTGGTTCTCAATAACACGGCGTGGAAAGAGGTCGGTGAGGGGTGCGATTACAGCACGTTGATCGGCGGGCAGAGCCGTGCCGTCTTGCCGATGCGGCTTTAGTTTTTGGATAGCGCGAAATCAGCGACGGCGTCGCGAACGATCTGACCCTCTAAATCACGCAACAGCAGATGCCAGCCTGTTTCGATCAGTCGGAACTCGGTCGGGCCTGAGAAAAGGGCGGCGGTTTCGCGGGTGGGGGCTTCGGGGATGACTTCGTCTTTAGCGCCGTAGAGGACGAGCGTCGGTGTGGTGATGTGCGGCGCGCCCTCTACAGCACGGTCCATGATGGCGATGAGGCCCGCGAACTCGCGCGAACTGGGCTTTCGTACGTAGAGCGGGTCACGGCCCAGCGCGCGGAGCATGGGGATATTGTCGGAGGCCAAGATACGCACGACGCCCTTGCCGCTCCAACGTTTATCGGGGAACAGCGTCGCGGCCAGCCCGGCCAGCATCCGGTAGCCTAAGCTGAGATTGTCACCGCCCCAAAGCGCCGGAGCCAGCAGGATCGCGGCGTCGGGGGTTACGCGGCCCTCGCCCAGCGCCGCCGTCACGACGCCGCCGCCCATGCTGTGCCCGACGATGATGAGGGGGGTGTCCGGTGCGCGTT
>CALFAK010000068.1 GCA_937948985.1 uncultured Neomegalonema sp.
CAATCCGGCTTTTCCTCCGCTGCACGGGCGGCTTGCCAAACGCTGTGGGCCTCGTTCCGCTCATGCCAACTCTCCAACCGTTCGGGATGCCAATGCGCCGGACGGTCCAACCCCTCCGGCAACACCGTCCCCGCGCAGCCGAAGCAGGACTCCACCGCCTCTTGCGATAAACCTTCCGCATCTGTAAAATCAGCGAAGCTGGCCATGACAGAGTCAATGCGCACTATGGCCAGCTTCGCTGATTTAAGCTGCGCCCTTATGAGGTACGCTCCTTCCAAGTGCGCCTGTATGAGGTTCGCCCCTTCCAAGTGTGTCCAACTGAGGTCCGCCCCTTCCAAGTGCGCAACTGAGAGGTCCGCTCCTTCCAAGTGCGCTTCATGGAGGTAGGCTCCTTCCATATGCGCCACTGAGAGGTACGCTCCTTCGAAGCGTGCCCATCCAAGGTTCGCTCCTTCCAAGTGCGCCTCTGAGAGGTTCGCTCCTTCCAAGTGCGCCTCTGTGAGGTACGCTCCTTCCAAATGCGTCAGTGAGAGATTCGCCCCTTCGAAGTGTGCTTCGATGAGGCTCGACCCTTCCATATGCGCTTGTATAAGGTTCGCTCCTTCCAAGTGCGCCCATCTGAGGTTCGCCTCTTCGAAGTGCGCCTCTGAGAGGTACGCTCCTTCCAAGTGCGCCTCTATAAGGTCCGCCCCTTGCAGATCCGCCCATCTGAGATACGCCCCTTGCAAGTGTGCCTCCGAAAAAAGGGCATTCCTGAAATCGCCCGCTCGCATATCCGCTTTGCGCAGATTGGCCTTGCGCAGGTCCAGCGCATAGCGCGGTTCTTTAGGATTATCCCCGACTTCATAGCGGACACGCTCTTTACTCCGCCGCCCCAGAACCGTCAGCACCGCCTGCACATCCGCGCGCGGGACTTCCAGCGTCCAGATCCATGCGCGTAATGACTCGTCGAAAATACGTTGCCACCAGCCTCGCGCCTTCCCCCAATCCATCGTCCAACGCAGCGGATCGTTCTTGTGTCCCGAAAGCAAAGTCACCGGCAACGCCTCACACCCCGCCGCAGGCGCATTCTCGCGCACATAGGCGCACAGCGTCTCCATCACCGCGATATGGTCGCGTTCGGAGTCCTGCGAAATCCGCTCCAGCGCATAAATCGCCCCCAACCGCACCTCGATATTCGGCTTGTAGGTATAGATGTCGTTGTCGTCTTTATCCTTCGACCGGATTTCCCGCGTCGTCCCCAATTGCTCCACCGCTTTGGTGAACAGGTCCGCATAATCCCGGTCCTGCTGCCGCTTGACCTGCGCTTCCGCCGCCGCCGTGGCCCGCCGCGCGATCTCCGCCCGCCAGACGGCAAACGCACCCGCCACCAGCGCGGCCAGCACCAGCCCCACATTCCGCACCGCCGCGCGGTCGTTGATGCCGTCCTTCAATGGCGGATTGTCGAGCACGTTGAAGAAATCAACCAGCACCCAACCCGTCAGGACGACAAACAACCCCACGCCCGCCACGGCCAGCGCAAACGCACCCCAAGGCACAATCGCTTCCACCAATCGCCAAACCCGCGCGACGTGATCCGGTTTTTTCTCTTCTTCACTCATCCCGCGAGCATCCCCAACGCTTCGCAAAGCGAAGCGTGCAACGTTGCTGTAGCCACTACTCTATCGCGGCAGGTGCATTGCGCAACGCGCAATCACCGAGAGCTTGCACACAACGCTTCGCAAAGCGAAGCGTACAGCCTCCCGACAAACACCGCCCCCTCGCGGCAGGTGCATTGCGCAACGCCCCATCACCGGGAGCTTGCACACCTCCGAACAAACACACCGGACCCCCCACAAATGGCCACCCTCGTCCTCACCGCCGCCGGTTCGGCCCTCGGCAGCGCAGCCCTCCCCGCCGGGGTCGGCTTTCTCGGCACCACCATCTCCGGCGCGGCCATCGGGTCCGGCCTCGGCGGCGCGTTGGGCAGCGCCCTGGATCAGCGCCTCTTCGGCCCCGGCGCGCAAGTCCGCCAAGGCCCGCGCCTCACCAATCTCGACGTTGTCACCTCCACCGAGGGCGCGCCGATCCCCCGCGTCTTCGGGCGGATGCGCCTCGCCGGACAAGTCATCTGGGCCACCCGCTTCAAAGAAACCGCCACCGACAGCAGCGCGGGCGGCAAAGGCGGCGGCCCCACCTCCCGCGATTTCACCTACTCCGTCAGCGTCGCCATCGCCTTGTGCGAAGGCCCGATCGCGGGCATCGGGCGTCTGTGGGCTGACGGCGAACCGATGGACCTCACAGGCGTCACCCACCGCCTGCACCACGGCCATGAGGACCAGCCCCCCGACCCCCTCATCGCCGCCCTCACCCCCGACACCCCCGCCTACGCGGGCACAGCCTATATCGTGTTCGAGGATTTGCCGCTGACCCCATACGGCAACCGCCTCCCGCAAATCACGGTCGAGGTCCGCCGCCTGCCTGTCCCCCCCGCCGGACACGAGGACGGCCCCAACCTCCCCGCCCTGATCGAAGGCGTCGCTCTCTCCCCCGGCTCCGGCGAGTTCGCCCTCGCCACCAGACCCGTCCGCCGCATAACGGGCGAGGGCAGCTACGCCAGCGAAAACGAAAACAACACTGGCGGACAGCCCGATTTCCTCACCGCCATCGACCAGCTGGAGGCCACCGCCCCGAACTGCCGCTCGGCCCTGCTGATCGTCTCGTGGTTCGGCACAGACCTGCGCGCGGGCCACTGCCAACTCCACCCCGGCACCGACCGCGTGACCAAGGAAACCGACCCCCTCGCATGGCTCGTGTCGGGCGAGTCCCGCACCACCGCCCACGCCATCAGCACGGACGGGAACGCCAACGCCGTGTATGGCGGAACCCCCGCCGACATCTCCGTCTTCCAAGCCATCCAAGAGCTGACCGCACGCGGCATCTCCGTCACCTTCTACCCCTTCATCCTGATGGATATCCCCGCCGACAATCCGATGAGCCAACCCGCGTTCCCGTGGCGCGGACGCATCGCGGGTGCGGGGCAGGGCGACATCGACGCCTTTTTCGGCACGGCCAGCCCCTCTGACTTCGCCCCCTGGACAGGCTCAACCATCCCCTACAGCGGCCCGGATGAGCGCACCCTGCGCCGCATGATCCTCCACTACGCCCATCTCTGCGCCGCCGCCGGAGGGGTTGAGGCGTTCTGCATCGGGTCAGAGCTTCGCGGCATCACAACCACCCGCGCGGACGGTGCCTACCCTGCCGTCGCCGCTTTACGCACCCTCGCCGCCGATGTGCGCACCATCCTGCCAAACACTAAGATCAGCTACGCCGCCGACTGGTCCGAATACGCCAACCATCGTCTGCCTGCCGGGCAATCCCCAGGCGGACCCGAAGGGGACGGCGTCGCGGGATTGCGACCAAACCAGAATGACACGGTCACCTTCCACCTCGACCCCCTCTGGGCGGACCCGAATATCGACTTCATCGGCATCGACAACTACCTGCCGCTGAGCGATTGGCGCACGGGCGGCGATCATCTGGATGCGGCCAGTTCAGACAGTGTCTACGATCTCGCCTACCTCACCGCCAATGTGGAGGGCGGCGAATATGCCGACTGGTTCTACGCCACCCCCGAAGACCGCGCCGCCCAAACCCGCACCCCGCTGACCGATACAGCCCACGGCGAGCATTGGGTTTTCGGCGTCAAGCGGCTGCGCGACTGGTGGTCCAACCTCCACCACAACCGCCCCGCTGGCGTGCGCGAGGCCACCCCGACCGCGTGGCAGCCGCAATCCAAACCCATCCGGTTCACCGAAACCGGATGCCCCGCTGTCGATTTCGGCGCGAACCAGCCCAACGTCTTCCACGATCCCAAATCCAGCGAGTCCGCCTTCCCCCACCACTCGCGTGGCGTCAGGGATGACACGATGCAGCGCCGCTTTCTTCAAGCCATGCTGGCCCATTGGCAAAACGACCCGATGGTCGCGCGCAGCTATGTATGGACATGGGATACGCGCCCCTATCCCGACTATCCCCTGCGCACCAGCGTCTGGAGCGATGGTCCCGCCTATGACAAAGGCCACTGGATCACAGGCCGCCTCGACGCCGCCCCCCTCGCCGAACTGGTCGCTGAAATCTGCGCCAGCGCCGGAGAAACCCGCATCGATGTCAGCCGCCTGCACGACCTCGTCCACGGCTACACAATCGACCGCACCATGAGCGCCCGCGACGCCCTCGCCCCGCTGATGCTGGTCTACGGCTTCGATGCTTTGGAAAGCGACGGCGTCATCCGCTTCATCCCGCGCGGCGCGGCCCCCGTCGCCACGCTGAACGAAGCTGACCTCGTCGAGGCCGATGACCCCTTCACCCTGACCCGCGCGCAGGAAACCGATCTCCCCCGCGCCGTGCGTCTGGGCTACATCCGCGCCGATGCCGAATACAGGCGCGGCACGGCGGAGGCGACGTTGGAGCCGACCGCCTCCAACCGCATCGACGCCAGCGACCACGCCATCGCCCTTCCCGGCGGCAAAGCCCAAGCCGCAGCCAACCGCTGGCTGTCCGAGGCCCATGTCGCCAAAGACAGCGCCGCCTTCGCGCTGCCTCCCTCCCGCCTCGCGCTGGAGCCGGGTGATACGATCACGCTGGTGAATGACGGTAACAGCTACCCCCACCGCCTCGCCGCGATTTCAGAGGCCGACAGCCGCCAGATCGACGCCATCCGCGTCGCCCCCGATCTCTACATCCCGTCCGATGCGCCGGAATCCCTGCCCGAACCGTCCGCCCTGCCGCTGCAAACCCCCGTCATCGTCGAATTTCTCGACCTCCCGCTCCTCAAAGGCACGGAGAGTCCGGCGCCCCACATCGCCGCCTTCGCCAGCCCGTGGCCCGGCGCGGTCGCCCTCTACAGCGCCTCGTCCGAGGCCGATTTCGCTCTGACCCTCACCGTGGAACGTCCCGCCACACTGGGCCGCACCCTGACCCCGCTCACCTCAAGCGCGCCTTCCCGCTGGAGCCAAACCAGCGTCGACATCAAGCTCTCCTCCGGCAGCTTGCGCAGCCGCGACCGCCTGAGCACCCTCGCCGGAGCCAACGCCGCCGCCCTGCGCACCCCGTCCGGCGCGTGGGAGGTCATCCAGTTCCGCGAGGCATCGCTGACCGCCCCGCAAACCTACCGCCTCACGGGCCTTCTGCGCGGTCAGGCCGGAACGGAACCGCTCATCACAGACCTGCCCGCCGGAACCCGCTTCGTCCTCATCACCGACGCGCTCAAACAACTGCCTTTGACAGCTGAGGACATCGACCGCGAAGCCCACTACCGCTATGGCCCTGCTAACCTCCCCTTCGACGCCGAACCCTTCCGCGCCACTACCCACACCCCCTCCGGCGCAGCCTTGCGTCCCTACGCCCCCGCCCATCTGCGCACCACCACAGCCGCGAACGGCGACCTCTCGATCACATGGACCCGCCGCAGCCGCACAGGCGGTGACAGCCTGCAAAATGAACCACCCATCGGCGAAGAGAAAGAACGCTATCTGGTGGAAATCTCAGATCCCTCCGGTCCCCTACGCAGCGTTGAGACAACCACCCCTGCCACCACCTACACAGCCGCCCAACAATCCACCGACGCCGCCACCGCCCCGCTCACCATCCGCATCGCCCAACTTTCCGCCCGAACCGGCCCCGGCTTTTTCGCCGGGATCAGCGCTTGACTGTGATTTTCCCGCGCCTTTCAATCGTCATCCCCGCTAACGCGGGGATCTATTCCCCGGCCAAAACAAGCGTCTAAACAGATGCCCGCGTGCGCGGGCAGGACAAAGCCTATACCCAGAACCGAAAGTCCGAATGACCCCCAACCTCGCCCTGACATCACTGGCCGCATCCCAAGCCCAAAAGCACGTCACCATCAACGAAGCCCTCGCCCGCATCGACGCCGCAGCCCAAACCGCCGTCCTGACGCGGACACTCACGACTCCGCCAGCCACGCCGAATGACGGCGACCGCTACCTGATCGACGGCCCCGCCACGGATGACTGGCAAGGCCATGAAGACCAGATCGCCGCATGGGATGCCCCCGTCCAAGGCTGGCTTTTCCTCACCCCCCGTCCCGGATGGCGCATCTGGATCATCGACGAGGACACACTCCTCGTCCGCACCGCCGCCAACATATGGCAGCCTGTGGGTGGCGGTCAGCTCAACCCCGTCGCGGGTGACCTGCTCGGGATCAACACTGCCGCCGACGCTGCCAACCGCCTCGCCGTCGCCACCCCCGGCGTCCTACTCACCCACGAGGGCGCGGGAATCCAGACCAAGCTCAATAAAGCCGCAGCCCCTGATACCGCCTCGCTGCTGCTGCAAACCAACTACAGCACGCGCACAGAGTTCGGCCTCGTCGGCGATGACGATACCATCCTCAAAACCTCCTCCGACGGGACCACCTTCGCCGAAGCCATGCGCATCCCCGCTGCCACCGCCCGTCCGGATTTCCCCCAAGGCATCACCCTTGCCGGAGCCACCCCGCTCACCCGTTACGACCAGGGCGACTTTACCCTTTCTCTCGGTCCGGGTGCGTCATCGGGCCAGTGGAGCGCGGCGACTGGTGTCACTGTGGATAGCGCCCGCTACACCCGCATCGGTAATCTCGTCCACCTGCGCGCCGCCTTCCGCTTCACCGGAC
>CALFAK010000069.1 GCA_937948985.1 uncultured Neomegalonema sp.
GCCGCAACGTCAGAGGCCTTTTGCCATCCGCCCATGCCCGCCGTCCAAACCAGCGTCTCACGTGCGAGTTTGCCATCGCGGGCCAATGCCGCCAATGCGGCATCATCATGCGGGCCGCTCGCCGCGCCATTCATCTCCACATGCCATGCACCGCGCGGGGGCAAAGGCGGGGGTGCCGCAGCGGCGGGCGCGCCCATCGCGCCGCCCATTGCATTGCCCATCGCCATGCCCATACCCGCACCGATTCCGGCCGCCGCCGCGCCGCCGCCGCCCTCATTAGAGGCCGCCTCACGCATCGCTTCAGCGGTTTGGAATTGCGTATATTTGTGCAGGTCGCCGATCACGCCCATCTGCGTCCGGCGATCCATCGCTTTTTCGACTTCGGGTGGCAA
Source organism: uncultured Neomegalonema sp. (assembly GCA_937948985.1). Lineage (GTDB taxonomy): Bacteria > Pseudomonadota > Alphaproteobacteria > Rhodobacterales > Rhodobacteraceae > JAHDDY01. Next base: position 393 of record CALFAK010000069.1, read on the forward strand.
GGACACGTTCTCGACCAGCAGCTTCGACAGCTCCAATCCGTATTCCCGCATCTCCTCGCCCACTTTGGCCGTGGCGAAAGTACCCAGATCGTCATAGTTCGCGGCCAGATCAAGCACCGGAATCTGCGACGATGCGATCACGCTGGAAAAGCGCGACACGATGATATTGCGCAGCTGTCCTTCAATCTCGTCCGTCGTGAACTCGCCATCCGTGCCCACGATCTCGCGCAGGAACATCGAGGGATCACCCACCCGCATCGTATAGGTGCCGAACGCGCGCAGGCGGGTCGGGCCGAACTCGGCATCGCGCAGCATCACCGGATTCTTCGTGCCCCATTTCAGGTCCACGAACCGCTTCATGCTGACAAAGTAAATCTCCGCCTTGAACGGGCTTTGGAACCCGTGATCCCAGTGCTGCAAGGTGGAAAGGATCGGCAGGTTGTTGGTTTCGAGCATATAAAGGCCCGGCGGAAAGACATCCGCAATCTGGCCTTCATTGACAAACACCGCCGCCTGACCCTCGCGAACCGTCAGCTTTGCGCCATGCTTGATCTCGTTGCCATAGCGCTCAAAGCGCCAGACCATCGTATCGCCGTCGTCCGTGGTCCAGTCGATGACATCAATAAATTCGCTGGTTAACCGATCCCACAAGCTCATCTGGCTCTCCTAATACGTCTGTTCCCTGCGCAAGTCGGGCAGGCCTTGAACGATCTGTCGCACCAGCGGACGGGCTTGCGCCTCGGACATACCCGCTGACAGTCTCGGATCGTATAACACCCTAAGCAGATATTCATCGTGACGGGTCAATTCAATGAATTCCTGATCATCATTGAAGATCGAAGGCCGCGCGGACGGATCATCGTTAATGATTCCAAAGACTTGCGTAAACTCTTCTGTCAGGCAAGCGCGCCGGAAATCACCCTGTAATTCTGATTTTATAAAAATAAGCCCCACCGTCAGCGAGGAATCTTCAGGGTCGGTTGCAATCGTCCCGATGCAAGGCAGTTCGGGCCGGGAGGTCCATGCATCCAGGAAATCGCCGATCGTTTCCCCGAAACGGCGCTCCAGCACATTCATGAACACACGCCGTTCCTCGGCGCGCAACACCATCAACTTGATATTGGCTTGCTTGAGGTCATCAATCTGCGTCACCTGCCGCCCGATAACCCCACTCAAAGTCCCGCCCAGCGCACCAAGATGCACATTATCGGCGTCGGTCGTGCCATATGTCGCGTAAGTGATATCAGAGTTCCAGCGCAGCAGGCCGATTTGCTGACCCTCAACAATGGTTTTATTGCCCACCACCTGCGGCTCGCTGTTGAATGCCAGTTTCAGGAAGTTTTTCTCAATGACCTCCGCATTCAACGGGGCATCGATGGGATCGTAGTCTTTACGAAACTTCGCTTCACTGCGGTAGTAAGTCTCCGCAACGCCATAAAGCTCGGCCAATTGCGGCCCTTCATAACGCGGCGCACACCCGGTCAGTGTTGCCGCGATCAGCAACCCCGCTACACGTCCCGCACTCATGCTCCCTCACCGGGGCGCAGCTCTGCAATCACCTGCTCGGCAATCGGCACAACCTGTTGCAGCTTCATCCCCGACTGGATGCGCGGGTCATACAACATTTGGATCAGCAACTCGTCATGCGAGGTCAGCGTTTCATACACGCCATCATCGTTGAAGATCGACGGCATCGCGCGCGGATCATCATTCAGCAGCCCCAGGCTCTGTGTTAGTTCCTCGATGATACAGGTCTCCCGCCATACTTGGTCCAACTCATCTTTAATGAATATATGGGCGGTTCCGGTAATACCTGTATCAGGATGCCGTGTTGTCAGCGTGAAGCAACGATCGGATTCATAATCACGCCAGTTTGACGCCAATGCCGCCACTTGCGGCCCCAACCAACCACTCGACAGCAATTCAGCAACCTCGCTGCCCCGATATTGCGGCGGCACAAAGCGCAGGTCCATGTTGTGGGATTCCGTCGGCCCCGCCTCGCGGATATCCAGCCCCGTGAGGCGGCTCAGACGTTGCGATAAGGCGGCAACCTGCACCCGGTCACGCGGGTTTTCCCCTGCCAGACGATAGCGGACCGGACCTTCCCATTTCGAAATGGCGATCCCGCCATATTGATCGGTATCATCCGCCGCCTCGGCATAGAGCGCAATGGACAGGAAATTGCGCAGCACGTCAGTATTGCTATAGCGCGGCTCGGTACGTGCGGTGGCGGCATAGAAGGGCAACGGCACGGTGGACGGCAAAACACGGGGCGGCGTCAGGCCGACAGAGGTGCCACGCGGCACTTGCTGCAGCCCTTCAGACGGAACGCCACAAGCCGCCAACAAACCGCCGATGGCCAACACGCCCAAGGCCCGCCGCAAAGCGGACCCGCCATATGCCGCCGCGCCGATCATCCCGCCGCGATTCCGACATTGTCACCCGTGCCATCGCCGCGCGCTTTTGCCGATGCGAGGGTGCGTTTCAGCTCCTCTTCCATCTTCTCAAGCTCGGTTTCGGCGGCGGCCCGACGGCGCTTACCCTCATCAGCGATGGCAAGGCTTTCGTCGATGGTTTCGATCAGCTTCTGGTTCGCTTGCTTGACCGATTCAATGTCAAACACACCGCGCTCCATCTGCTCACGCACTTCGCGGTTGGCCATTTGCAGGTTGTCAGCATTCTTGGTCAGCAGCTCGTTCGTAAGATCGGTCGCGTCTTTGACCGTGCCCGCCGCATCGCGCGAGCGCTGGATCGTCACCGCTTGTGCCAACTGCGTTTGCCACAGCGGCACGGTGTTCACGAGGGTCGAGTTGATCTTGTTGACGAGGGATTTGTCGTTCTCTTGCACAAGGCGGATCGACGGCAGTGACTGCATCGTCACCTGGCGCGTCAGTTTCAGGTCGTGCACACGGCGCTCAAGATCGTCCCGCGCCGCACGCAGATCGCGCAATTCCTGTGCCCGGATCACGCCGTCATTCTCAGGCGCTTCGGCGACATAGCGCTCCTTGGCCGGAATTTCGGTCTCATCCAATTCCGCCAGCTTCGCCTCACCCGCCGCGATATAAAGCGCCAGTTCGTCATAGAAATTCAGCGAGGAGTCGTACAGCTTGTCGAGAAACTTGATGTCTTTCAACAGCTTGGTCTCATGGGTCAGCAGCTCATCCTGAATATGATCGATCTGCCCGCGCACTTGCTCATACTGTGCGACGAAATCCGCGCCCGACGCCGATTTACCCCTGATCCACGCCCAAATCCGTGCGAAAAAGCCCTGATTGCCCGGCGCAAGCTCGCTGACATCAAACCCGCGAATGGTCGTGACCATCTTGCGCAGCGATGATCCGGCGGGACCGACATCCTTGTTACGCACGCCGTCCAGCATCTCATCCGAGATCGAGGTCAGGTCTTCCTGCGCTTTGGAGCCGAATTTGAGGATCGTCTGCGTATTGCTGAGATCAATCTCGTCCATACGCACGCGGATCGCGGCGACCTGATCGGGGTCTGCGGTTTGGATTGTGATCAATTCCTGCTTGGGCGCGGGCAGCGTGGTAACAATCACGTCTTCCGCCTCGCGCACGGCAATAGCGGTTTTCTCTCTCAAGCCATCAATTTGTTCAGCGGCCATATCGGTCCTCTTGTCGTCTTGCGGTGCTATCGCAGCGCGCTTTCATGTTTCATGCGGTCGGCGAGCACATCAATCTCAACATCAAGGTCTATTTGATCGTTCACCAGCAGTTTTTCGTGTTGGGCGTCAAAAGTTTGCTGCATGTCGTCGAGCAGACTGCGGAATTTGATATACATGCCGCTTTCGCCGAGGTCGTGTTGGTTATCGGCATATTTGCGCGTCGCTTCCAACGCGCCGTCGAGATAGACCTTCAAAAACTTGCGCGCACGGCGCAAATCCGAAGGGTCTTGCTCGATCCGTTTGAGAATATCCCGCGCCCGCGCCGTGATTTTCGCCAGCCGGTCCCGCAAAGGACGGTCGGCAATATCGGCGGCGGAGCGTTCGATACCCTCGATCTTCTCTTCGGCTTCGCGAATGGCATCCTCGACCATCTGCGGCGTTACACCGGACAGCGAAATTTCACCCTTCGCGCTCATCGGGTCGAGGCCGAAGGTCAGCAATGATGCTCCCGCACCAAGGATGCCAAGGCCCAGCGCCTGTATCCAGTCAATCTGCCAGCCCAACGCCCCCGTCAGCGCCAGCGTAATGCCAAGCAATGCGGACCCCATGATTTTGCGCGGCAAAGCGGGCGGCGAGGCGTATTTGCGCATCACGTACGCTTCTTCGGCATCACCGCCCTGGCGGATCAGGAAGGCGGACAGGCCGAACAGACCAAACAGGCCGAAATTACGGGCCATCGCGAACACATCACCGCCGCTTAATTCCGAGAAGCCCGCGAAAATCAGGGGGGTGGCCGCCGCGAGAATGAACCAGCCCCGTTTCTTGAACCGCACGCGCTTTTTACCCGCTGTATCCAAACGCAAAGCGCCGGAAACAGATTTTCCTTGAGGGCGCGATGAAGCGGTGGAAGCCGGAGGCCGCACGGACGCATCGGGACTGTTCGGCCCGCCAAATCGCTTGCCGGAGCGCGGTGTGTAGGGCTGCCCGTCTGAATCGGTCATTAATACGCTTCCGTAACAGCAATGTATTGCGGGTCGGCGCGGACGAACGTTCCACATGCCGCCGCGCCAATCATGCCCATGAGGGCGACAAACGCAAGTGTTCGGACCAGACGCGCATTCATTTTGGCACAATCCCTATGCTGAATTCAGATGATAGATGTTCCAATGTTACTTAGTGAACATGGTGGCTCTTATAAGGGCAAAGTGCCAAACCATCTAAGGGCAAAGTGCCAAACCATCCGAAATTTGCAACCGCATAAAAAAAGCGCGCCCCGGAAGGCGCGCTTTAAATCTCAAAAATCATACTGTCCGGTTACGGCCGAGGTGTACCGGTCGTCGAATTGCCCGAATCGTTCGATGCCGCCGCAATGATACCAACGACCGCCGCGACACCAACGAGGCCAGCCGCAATACCACCATAGCCGAGACCCGTGTTAGACAACACCGGCGCGTATGCCGGCGCTGCCGGTGGAGGAGGCGGAGGTGGTGGGGGCGGAGGAGGAGGCGGGGGTGGTGGAGGGGGCGGAGGCGCTGCCGCAACCACGGTCTCCTGAACCTGCTGTCCCGGACCGTAGTAGTCTTGGAAGTCCGTCAGACGCGCGGTTTCTGTAGGGCAGGTAATGCCGGTCGTGCCGCCACAGTTTTGTGTCGTCGCGCGCTGCAGGTTTGTTTGGCAAGGCGTGACGGTTCCACGGGACAGGTAACGGGACTGCTCGGCAGCGGTCCATTGGGAACCTGTTGCACCGGCATAGTTCTCAGGAACCGCAAAACGGTAGTAAGATCCGGCTTGCAGTGTTGCGCCGGATCCATCCGTACCCGCAACCGCGATTTGCGTGAACTCACGTCCGAGAATGAACGAGCTGTCCGACGCGCGCCATGCCAACGCATTCGTGTCAACACACGAACTGTTCGCGGCAAATGTCGTCTGTTGCGGCACAACAGTGGTCGTAACCGGCGTATCGACATATTGAATATCGCTCAGCACAACGGTGGACGTGTTCGGCACACCCGTTACTTCACCGGAATTGACCACGTCAGAAGGCGTTGCGATACGTGCAGCATTGCTGCCTTGTGATTGGATCGTCAGGCCCGTGGATCCGACACTCTGAGCGAGCGCTGCTCCGGAGCTCACCACAGTCAACGACATCACTGCCGCAACAGCAGCGCTGTACTTTAAATTGAATGAGATCATTTCTCATTTCTCCCTGATTTTAACTGGCCGTACTGCGATATTTCCAACATTCCCACCCAACCCTGGACCATGCCACAAGCCGCAAAACGTACACGGAGCCAATTACAGCCGGCGGACAAAAATCACAAGTCTCTCAGTGGCCGGATTTTTTTAAATGTGATGTTTTTGTCGTTGATTTCCCGAAACGGGACTCTTGAGTATTAATACTTAAAGAACCAATTCTTAATGCGCTGAATTAATCCACCCTCTTCCACTTTCACCTGTACCTCAGCGCTACTACGCGTTCTGTAAAAATCGGCATAGCTGGTGCGCAGGCTTTCGCCGTTATCGGAAAGATCGAATGAATCGACAGACAAATCGGCTCCGGGCGTCCCCACAAAGCGCAACGCGTTGTATCTGACGCTCAGCGTGGCGCTGCGATTAAAGGCTTTACCCTCCTCAATGCCCACCCCGATCAGCTTCCGCCCCGCCTCGGTCAACAGCACACGCCCCTCTGTCGCGTCGGCGAAGAAGTGCCGCACTTTCACGAGCGGTGTTGCGGCGGCACCATCCACGGCCAGATAAAGCTGCAAACTGCTGCGCTGAATGTCCAGATGCGGCAGAAACAACTGCGCGTAAGGTCCGGCGGGGTATTTGACTTTGATGGACCTGTAGCGCGGATCGGCAGGGGCGCGCACGGGGGCGTCCTGCCCCGCATCACCGGACCACACTGCGTCGCGCGCCGTATAAGACGCCGCGATATACCGCCTTTTGCGGGGGTCCAGATAGAGCGGCGTATCCTTGGCGGGTTCGGTCATGGCGATCACGCTACGCCCTTGGCTTGAATCCCGCTCAACCAGCATAAAACCCGCCGCATCACCGCCATCGACCCACCCGTCCGGCTCGTAGGCGTCAATCTGCGACAGAGGCGTATCGGCATTGCGCCGTTCCGCCTTTCCCGTCCCTTTCACATAAGCGAACATCGGTTCTGTGAAGGGCAGATCGAGAATAGCAGAGCCGACCGGAATCGCGCGCACGCCATTGAGCAGGGGACGCGCCACTTGAACCACCAACTCGATACGCCCGCCGGGAAGGATTTGGTCGAGCTTAAAATCCGCGCCCTCTTCACGAAGCGCCATCCCCGACAGCAAAGGCACGGCACTCTCTTTCCAATCAGACAGTGTCAACGCCACCGAATGACCGCGCACCGGGATGGTATTTTTTGAAAACGGTGATCCGTCGCGCAAATAACGCTGTCGCTTGCGCGTCAGGGCCGCGTTTTTCCTGGTTTCACGGCGCATCAGATAGCGCGCCACCAGAATCGATTGCGCTTCAACCTCGTCAATATTGCCCGCCGCGTCCCGCACGCTGAGCACGGCACTCACCTGCTCACCGGGGCGCAAAGCGGGACCGCTATCAACCTCGCCACGCCATATGACAGGTTTAGACAACGCCATCGAAGCACCGCGATAGACCTTGATCGGCTTTTTGCGCGCGGTATCCCCCGCGCGGTAGAGCGCAAGCTGCCACTGATCGATAAACGCCGCATAGTTGCTGCGCATCTCAAACGTCGCGGCGTCCTGAAACGTCGTATTGCCCCACGTGACAAAGGCGGGCGCTGACAGACCCAAACGCGGCTGTGGCGTGTCAGACCCCACATCCCAGATAACCCGCGCCCCGTTGCGCAATGTCTGCTCGCCCGATGACGCAAGGGCCGGAAAAACCGCCCACAGGGCCAACAGCACCGCCATAAAGACGCGCTTCATAAGCCGATTCCTGAAAAACGCCGATATGTCATACGCGAAGGCTTAAACACTGAAGGTTAACAGCCCCCAAAACCGACTGGCCGCCCCGCAAACTTCACAACGATTTTTACGCCGGACAAAATATTTAATAATCAGCGACGGAATCCCCGCACAGGCCCGTTAAGCATATATCCAAAGCACATCGCTGCGTTTTGGATGGCACGCTCGACCCACACCCAGCCAACCACGCCGGGCGTGTTTTCGGGGATCAGGCCCCAACACCTGATCCCCAACCCTCCTTATTAAATTACGATAATCGCTGTTAAAGCGCATGATTATTGCGTCATGCTCTTGACATGCGCGTCGCGTCATCTCTATTGCACCGCAACATTTCAGGTGTGGAGAGATATGCGATGAGTTTCCTGATACAGCCCGCCCCCGTTGCGCGCCCCAACCGTTGCCAGCTGTTCGGGCCGGGTTCCCGCCCTGCCCTGTTCCCGAAAATGGCCGCCTCTGCCGCCGATGTGGTCAATCTGGACCTTGAGGACTCGGTCGCACCGAATGACAAAGACACCGCCCGCGAGGCGATCATTGATGCGACGCACAGCATTGACTGGAACAACAAAACCGTCTCCGTGCGCATCAACGGCCTCGACACGCACTATTGGTATCGCGATGTGGTTGACCTGCTAGAGCGGGCCTCGGATCGCCTCGACCTGATCATGATCCCCAAAGTCGGCAACGCCAAAGACCTTTACGCCGTCGATGCGCTGGTGACCGCGATTGAGCGTGCCAAGGGCCGCAAAAAGCCGATTGGTTTCGAGATCATCATCGAGACGGCGGCGGGTGCGCAAAACCTTGACGAAATTGCCCAAGCCACCCCGCGTCTGCAAGCGATGAGCTTTGGCGTCGCCGATTATGCCGCGTCGATGGGGATGCAAGTCACCGGAATCGGCGGCACGCAAGCGGGCTATGACATGCTGGCCGATGGCGAGCCGGGCAGCGAGCGGGCGCTTTATCCCGCCGACCCGTGGCATTATCCGATTGTGAAGATGGTCGCCGCCTGCCGTGAGCATGGCATCCTGCCCGTCGACGGCCCGTTCGGTGATTTCTCTGACCCGGACGCCTTCCGCGCCCAGGCCCGTCGTTCGGCGATTTTGGGCTGCGTCGGCAAATGGGCGATCCACCCTTCGCAAATCGCGCTGGCCAACGAGGTTTTCACCCCGTCGGAAGACATCGTCGCCCGGGCCCGCGCGATCCTTGAGGCAATGGCTGCTGCCGAAGCCGCCGGACAAGGCGCGGCTGTGCTGGACGGTAAGTTGATCGACATCGCCTCCGCCCGTCAGGCCAAGGTCGTGGTGGATCAGATCGAGCTGATCGAAGGCAGCGCGTAAGTTCCGGCGCTGGTTCAGGTAATCGACCCCGCTGCACGCATTCCGGTGATCTCGGCTTGCGTGTAGCCAAGTTCCGCCAGCACTTCCGCCGTATGCTCCCCGTGGCGCGGGGGCGGACGGTCGAGCTGTGGTGAGCCGTGCGCGTAGGTGAAGGCGGCGACGGGGAAAGTATCCGGCCCCGGCTGTGCACCTTTTGCCTGCGCAGTTTGCACGACGGCGCGGGACTGGCGTTGCGGGTGCGCCAATGCCTCATCCACCGTGCGCACACGGGCGGCGGGGACATGGGCGGCGTTGAGCAGGTCTTCCCATTCCGCCGCCGTGCGCGTCGTGAAAATCGCGGTGAGGGTAACGGTGTCCTGATCGCGTGCCGCGCGGATTTGCGGGCGGGTCATCCGCGCCAGTTCAGCGGCGCGCGCCGTCTCGCCCAGCGCATTCATCAGATCGACGAACTGCTTGTTGGTATACGCACCCACCATCAGCAGGCCGTCTGCCGTGTCGTAAGTGCGATAGCCCGCAAGATCAGGGTGGACGTTACCGACGCGGTTCGGCCCCTTCCCTGTGAGCATGGTATCGACGATATTGACACTCATCAGCATCATCGCGGCATCGGCCATCGCCACGTCAATCTGCTGGCCCTTGCCCGTGACGGTGCGTTGATAGAGGGCCGCTGAAATGGCCAGCGCCGCTTGTGCGCCCGTGCCGTAATCGACCATCGCCGGACCAACGCGGGTGGGGCCGGATTCGGGAGTGCCGTTGAAGGACATCAGGCCAGAATAGGCTTGGATGACAATGTCATAGGCGGGGTCGTTGGCCTTGGGTCCGGTGCGGCCAAATCCGGTCATGGTGCAATAGATGATGTCGGATTTGATGGCCGCGACGGCGTCATATCCGAAACCCAGATCAGCCAAGGCATCACCCGCGTAGTTCTGGATCAGCACATC
>CALFAK010000070.1 GCA_937948985.1 uncultured Neomegalonema sp.
AAGCCGGGCACAAGGCCCGGCTACGCCGTTTGTCATCAGCTGTAAGACAGAAGCCTTACATGATCAGCAGGCTTGATGCGGATTAGCCTTTGCGGCGGAAACCCATGCCCGCGAGACCCATCAGGATCAGGGCAAGACCACCCGGTGCCGGAACAGAACCTTCAGCGCCCGTAGCGGCAGCAAACTGTGTCGGGTTACAACGGAAGTTGGTGGATACATCGCAGTTGGGGGAATTGTTGATGCTGCCAGCCGGGGTGTTCGCCTCATCAAGGAACGATGCATCGCTGAACGCATAATCGAGGATCGAACCGTCAGCGCCATAAGAGAAGTTACTGTTCTCAGATTTGTGGAACCAGATGCCGCCCTGCTCAGCCGTTTGAACGCCATCCCATTCAGGCGCGTCGAATGCCGCGTTAATTTCCGCAACGTCGATTGAGAACATTGTCAAAGGCAGGCCATTACGGTCACCGGCGTCTGTGAACGCATTCTCGAATGTGCCGAGCAGTTGTCCGTTTTGGAAGCTGTTTGCGTTGTTCTCGCCGTCGTAGGTGTATGCTGTGATGCGGTTCGTGTTACGATCACCGTAGAGGACCGCATATTCGTTGGCGTTGTTCTTTGGGTTCTCACCATCTGAAACGACCAGCCAGAAACCATCGTTGCTGCCATCGTCAGTATATTTGAATGTGAAGACTTCGTTGGTGCTGTCGTAGTTCTGCCAAACGCCGGCAGCATGATAATCGGTTTGGAAAACGGTGGCCTGTGCGACGGACGCTGTCATCATGGTTGCAGCGAAAGCGGTGATAGCGGCGAAAGATTTGTTCATCATAGTGTTAGCTCCAAGCTGTGTTTCGTTTCGTTGGGATACGAGAACATGAGCAACCCTTGGGCCAACTTCTGTGAAATCTATTTTTCCTTTTTATTTTCAACAATCTATGAATTTTTCCAGCAAAGCGCCGCATCAATGAGGCACGTGCCAACACGCCGAATTTGATTGATATGGCACATATTGCTGGCCGCAATGGCACAGGTGTTTCATTCTGCCTTCTCCACAGCGTCCATTGCCTTGAGCCACATGTCCTCGGCGCGTTGATAGCCGTCCACGACCTCGGCCCGCTTGATGCCCAGACGCTCCAGTTCAACAGATGATACGTTTTCATAGAGCGCCGCATCGCTGAGCTTTTCGTCGATTTTGTCGAGCATCTTTTGCAGCATGGCGACCCGCGCTTCGCATTTGGCCGCGTCTGATCGCAAGTTTGAGAGTGACTTCTTCGGTGCGGAGGGCGTTTTTTTCGCAGCCTTGGGTTTGGGCGCTTCTTTGGGCTTTACCGGGCCGGGAGCGCCGCCGCGTTGGGAGAGAAGGAACGTCTTATAGTCGTTCATATCCCCGTCATAAGGCTTCACACGGCCATCATGGACCAACCAGAAGCGGTCGGCGACCATTTCGACAAGGTGGGCGTCGTGGCTGACGAGGATAACCGCGCCGCCGTAATCGTTGAGGGCATGTATCAGCGCCTCGCGGCTTTCGATATCGAGGTGGTTGGTCGGCTCATCGAGGATCAGAAGGTGCGGGGCTTCGAGGGTGGTGAGCATCATCAGCAAACGCGCGCGCTGTCCGCCGGAGAGCTTTTTCGCCGTCACATCCGCCGTATCGACGCCGAAACCAGCCGCACCAAGGCGGGCGCGGTGTTTGGAGGGGGTCTCGAACGGAAACTCGCGGGCGATGTGCTGGAGCGGGGTTTCGTCCTCTTGCAATTCGTCGAGCTGGTGCTGGGCGAAATAGCCGATCTTGATCTTTTTTGTGCGAAATTCCGTACCATCCGCAAGCTGCATCCTTCCGGCGAGCAGTTTGGAGAGGGTGGATTTGCCTTGTCCGTTCGCGCCGAGCAAGGCGATGCGGTCGTCCTGGTCGAGGCGGAAGTTCAGCTTTGAGAGGATTGCCGGGCCGCCGTAGTTAAGCTCGCCATTCTCGACGGTGATCATTGGCGGGGGCAGTTCTTCGGGCGTGCGGAAGCGGAATTCGGCGACGGCGTTCTCGGTGATGGCCGCGATGGGCTTCATCTTTTCGAGCATTTTCAGGCGGGACTGGGCTTGGCGGGCTTTACTGGCCTTGGCGCGGAAACGCTCAACAAAGCTCTGAATATGTTCGCGCTGGGCGTCTTGCTTGCGCTTGGATGCCATTTGCTGCTCAAGCCGCGCTTGGCGCATGGCATCGAAGGCGTCGTAGCCGCCTTTGTAGTATGTCAGCGTGCCGTCCATCAGGTGCAGGATGCCTTTGACAGAGCGGTTGAGCAGGCCGCGATCGTGCGAGATAATCAGGCAGGTATGCGGGTATTTGGCGAGAAAGTTCTCCAGCCAGATCGTGCCCTCAAGGTCGAGATAGTTGGTCGGCTCATCAAGCAAAAGCAGGTCGGGGGCCGAGAAGAGGACCGCCGCGAGCGCGACGCGCATCCGCCAACCGCCCGAAAATTCCGAACAGGCGCGGGCTTGCTCGACGGCGTCAAAGCCGAGGCCTTGCAGGATGGAGGCGGCGCGGGCCTCTGCGGAATGGGCGTCGATATCGACGAGGCGGGTCTGGATATCCGCGATCTCGGTGGGGTCGGTGGCGGTGTCGGCGCGGCGCATGAGTTCGGCGCGCTCGGTATCAGCCTCCAGCACGGTTTCCAGCAGCGTCATGGCGCTGGCGGGAGCCTCTTGTGCAACGCCGCCGATGCGGGCGTTTTTGGGAATGTCGATGTCACCCGCATCCAGCGCCAACTCGCCCCGGATCAGCTTGAACAACGTGGTCTTGCCACAGCCGTTGCGCCCGACAACACCCACCGTTGTGCGCGGAGGAATCGAGGCGGTCGCTTCGGTGAAGAGCGGTTTGCCCTCGATGGAATAGTTGAGATTTCGGATTGTAATCATGCGGCCTCTCATACGCATAACTGACGCGCGGGAAAAGAGCCGTTTCGCCGCTTTCGCGGATCAAGGGGTCGAATTTTCAGCAGCGGTTTTGTCAGATGCGCGATTATCGTCATAATGGGGAAAATGCCCGTTTTGCCGAAGGACGCGATCATGACCGTATTTGACAAGGACATGCTTAACGCCGTTGCACAGCCGATTGAGCGTGCGCGGGGGCTTGAGAACAGATTTTATACCGATCCTGAGACCTTTGACGAAGAGAAAAAGGCGGTGTTCGCGGCGACTTGGGCCGGTCTGGCATTTGCGAAGGACGTACCCGAAGCGGGCGATGCGATGCCGATTACGTATTGCGGGACGCCGCTGATCGTGGTGCGGGGCAAGGATGATGTGGTGCGGGTCTTCCTCAATGCCTGTCGCCATCGCGGCATGATCCTGCTGGAGGAAAAACGTAAAATCGAGGGGGCGCTGCGCTGTCCGTACCACTCGTGGTGCTATGACCTGAAGGGCAAGCTGAAGGCCACGCCGCATGTGGGCGGTCCCGGCCGGAACGCGCATCCCGGAGTGGACCGCGATTCGCTGGGCCTGATCGAAGTGCGCAGCCGGGTCTGGCGCGATGTGATCTTCGTCAATCTGGACGGCAACGCGCCGGAATTCGATGACTATGCGGGCGCATTGTTGGAGCGTTGGAAAGAGTTTGAGAAGCCGATCTATCACGGCGGTGCGGATTCTTCGTTCAAGCTGCACGTGAATACCAACTGGAAACTGGCCGTTGAGAATTACTGCGAGGCCTATCACCTGCCTTGGGTGCATCCGGGGCTGAACGCCTATTCCCGGCTGGAGGACCATTACGATATTGTCGAGCCGAAGCACTTCGCGGGTCAGGGGACGGTGGTCTACAACCCCGATCTGAGCGATGACGGGCGGGCATTTGCGAACTTCGACGGGCTGTCAGAAAAGTGGGATACGGGCGCTGAATACGTGTCGTTTTTCCCTAACGTCCTGTTCGGTGTTCACCGCGATCATGCGTTTGCGATCCTGCTGGAAGCGGTCGCACCGGATAAGACGGTCGAGCATATCGAACTGTATTATGCGACCGAGGAAATGACCGATGAGGGTTATGCCGATCTGCGGGCGAAAAACGCGGCGCTTTGGAAGGAAATTTTCAAAGAAGACATTGGCGTGGTCGAGGGGATGCAAAAGGGGCGTCAGGGCAATTTATTTGATGGCGGAAAGTTTTCTCCGGCAATGGATGAGCCGACGCATTGCTTCCACGATTGGGTCGCGCGGCGGTTTGGCGCGGAGTAGCATTACTCCGGCAACGGCTTGGCACGGCATTGACACCAAAATGAGATAGTTGTGTGCGTAGCGCTTGACATTTGTTCTTTTTTAGTTCTTATTACTCTCGTTGTTTGAAGCAAGAGGAATGAATGGACTGGAACCTCGCCATAGACCGCCATCGGGAGGCGCTGCTTCGGATGCTTGCCGCGCTGTTCGTAATGGCGGGCGGCGGTGTTGTTGCGGTGATGCCCCGGCATGTGCGGACCGAGATTTGGTGGGTGCTCAGACCTGCCGAGTCGGCAACGCGGCGGCTGATTGTGGTCGTCCTTGAGCATTTGCAGCTTCATTCAGCGGCCAAGCGCGTGGCGCGGGGGCTGCCTGAACGGGTTGGCGGCAAAAAAGGGGAGAAGGTTCCGTCCTTCGCATTGTTCGATCCGCGAAAGCGTTTTTATATCAACAATATACGTCCTGCACGGCGGGGGAATCCGCGCCTCTGGTCGCCGGGTATGGACTATCCGGTTTTTGTGACAAAAACCGCCCCCGAACCCGATGATGCGGTCAGCGCGGCGCGGCTGTTCCGCCGGATGCAAGCGCTGCAAGCGGCCTTGGCTGACCTGCCCAAACAAGCGCGCAGACTGGCGCGGTGGCAGGCTAAACGTGAGCAAACGCGCGCGAAATCCGGCAAATACATCGCGCCAATGCGGCCCGGAAAGCCCCCCGGCCACAGAGCGCGGCAGCGGCATTTGGTGGATTTTACCCTCAGCCATTGCCACGAACTGGCCCTATACGCGCTGAATCCGCCGGATACGTGACGGTTTCTGCGGCCATCAACAGCTTGCCCCCCTTCTGATCGTACTGACAGGGGCCGTTTTCCTGCGCATTGTGCAAATATACGGTTTTCGGTAGCGCTGCGCCCGTGTCTTGCTTAAAGTCGCGTGAGATCAAGTTTGTCAGAATTCCCGTCGAGAGTTTGCGTGAATTTTGATGCTTTATGGCTTAACCGGATCGCGGGTGACTTTAAGATTGCATCCCGCGCAATGAGGACCGGACGGAAATGGGTATCTTAAGCAGCGTTTTTACGTGGTGGAATGGCTCAACCATTGGCACGCGGCTCTACACATCGCGCAATGGCAAGCGCGTCGGCGAAGATAGTTTTGGCAATGTCTATTACCAAAATGCCGACGGCAAACGCCGCTGGGTGATCTATAGTGGCGAGAATAACGCGTCGAATGTGCCATCGGATTGGCACGGCTGGCTGCATCACACATTCGCGGATTCGCCCGTTGATGTGCCTCTGCAACGCTGGGCTTGGGAAAAAGATCACAAGCCCAACATGACCGGCACTGATGAAGCCTATCACCCTCCCGGATCGCTGCTGTCGCTGGGTGATGCGCCCAAATCCGCCAAGCCCGCCTATACGCCTTGGGTTCCTGAATAACGCTGTCCATACGCGGAGATAACGCATGGCAAACAACACGATGGAAACGCTGATCGGAGCCGCTGTGCTGTGCATCGCGGGGGGATTTCTGGTCTATGCCGGTCAGAACGCTGATTTCGGTGGCGGCGGGAATTACGAGCTGAACGCGAAATTTTTCAAAGCGGACGGCATCGGAACGGGCGGTGATGTGCGGGTTTCAGGGGTCAAAGTCGGCACAGTCAGCGGCGTGACACTCGACCCGGAAACGTTTCAGGCGAATATCGTCATCGCGATGCGCGACGGCGTGAAACTGCCCAGCGATTCTTCCGCGCGAATCTCCAGCGACGGGCTGCTGGGCGGCTCCTATGTATCCATCGAGCCGGGTGGTTCGGAATACTTCCTCGAAGCGGGCGAAGATATCGAGCATACCCAAGGTTCCGTCAGCCTGCTGGACCTGATCGGTAAGGCCGTCGCCGGAACGAACTGATGGAAAAGCCTGATCATTGGTCCGCTGACCGATACGAAACGAACGCGCGGTTTGTGTCCGATCTTGGCGCGGGCGTTTTTGACTGGCTTGCCCCCAAAGCAGGTGAGCGAATCCTTGATCTCGGCTGTGGCGACGGTGCGCTGACCGAAAAGCTGATCGCGGCGGGTGCCGAAGTGGTCGGCACGGATTTCAGCGCGGATATGATCGCCGGGGCTAAATCGCGCGGCATAGACGCTCATTTGATGGACGGCCATGCACTGAATTTTGATAACGAATTCAACGCCGTTTTCTCTAACGCGGCACTGCATTGGATGACGCGGCCCGATGATGTGATCAACGGTGTCGCGCGCGCGCTGAAACCCGGTGGCCGCTTCGTTGCCGAGTTTGGCGGCCACGGCAATGTCGCTGCGATACGGATCGCACTAGCGGGCATCATTGAGCGGCGTTTCGACATCGTCGATGCGCCCGGCAATATCTGGTATTTCCCAAGCTGCGCCGAACATCGCCGACGATTGGAGCGCGCCGGATTTGCCGTGGACCGCATCGCGCTGGTCCCGCGCCCCACGCCGATCCCAAGCGATATGGCGGGATGGCTGGAAACTTTGGCGGCTCCCGTTTTGGGCATTGTGCCGGAGGCTTCGCGGGCATCGGTTCGGGATGAGGCCGCAGCGTTGCTGCGCCCGGCCTTGTGCGATTCCGATGGCAACTGGACCGCCGATTACATCCGCATCCGGTTTGAGGCGCATCTGGTATGATCAAGGCTTGTGTGTTTGACGCCTATGGCACGCTGTTCGATGTGGCGGCGGCGGCGCGTAGGGCGGCGGCTGAACCCGGCGGCGAGGCATTGGCAAACGTCTGGCCGAAGCTGGCCGAGACATGGCGGCTGAAGCAGCTCGAATATTCATGGCTGCGCGCGGTCGCCGATGATTATGTGCCGTTCTCGCAGGTCACGCGGGACGGGTTGGATTACGCGCTTGAGGCGCACGGCCTGTCCGATTCCGGGCTGCGCGAAACATTGCTGAATCTATATCTGCACCTCGATGCCTATCCGGAAGTGCCGCAAATGCTGGCGGACGTGAAAGCGGCGGGTTACGCGACCGCAATCCTCTCCAACGGATCGATGGATATGTTGGGCGCAGCGGTTGAAAGTGCGGGATTGACGGATCTGCTGGATGACGTGATTTCGGTCGAGGATGTTCAAGTCTTCAAGCCAAGCGGTAAAGTCTATGCCCTTGCCGAAGCACGCATGGCAGCTTCAGGCGACGAAATCGCGTTTTTCTCGTCTAACGGCTGGGACGTAACCCACGCATCGCGCTATGGCTTCAACGCGGTCTGGGTAAACCGCGCAAAAGCGCCCCTTGATCGTGTCGGCAAACCACCACGCGCGATTATTGACGATCTTAACGATCTCAATGCGCTTGTCGCCGCGTTTTAAGCGTGTAGGTATTTGATTTATAATAAAAAGATCCGAATGACCGAGCAAACGAGCGCACACGGTGCGGGTTTACTTTCATCAGTGGATTTCCCCTTTCCAGACACCGTGCCATTCCGGCGCGCGGTATGTATCAAAATAACCAGATTTTTAGCCTTTTGATCGTATCTTGAAACCGGAACTGATTTCGGGTTCTGAGTTATCTGACTGAAACAAAACAAAAGATCGTTATAATTTGTGATTGGTCGTGAGTTGGCACTGGCATTGCTTATCTGTCGGTACCCCATCGAAACAAACATCCACAGCTTGGAGCTAGTACGATGATGAATAAGTTTTCCGCCGCGACTGTCGCTTTCGCCGCAACTATGATGACAGCTTCTGTCGCGCAAGCCACGATTTTTCAGACCGATTACCATGCCGCCGGCGTTTGGCAGAATTACGACAGCACGAATGAAGCTTTCACCTTTAAGTACACTGATGATGGCAGCAATGATGGTTTTTGGCTGGTCATTTCGGATGGCGAAAACCCGAAATACAATGAAAATGAGTATGCCATTCTCTATGGTGACCGCAACGCGAACCGCATCACCGCCTATGCATATGACGGCCAGAACAACGCAAACAGCTTTAGAACAAGCGATTTTCTGGGTACTTTTGAGAATGCTTTCACATCTGCCGGGGAGCGTGATGGCCTACCGCTGACGATGTTTTCGATTGATGTTGCCGAGATCAATGCCGCGTTTGATAATCCGGAATGGGATGGTGTTCAAACCGGCGCAGAGGGCGGTATTTGGTTCCATAAATCCGAAGGCAGCAATTTCTCATACGGTACTGACGGTTCAATTCTCAACTACGCTTTCAGCAACCAGATGTTTCTTGATGAAGCGAACACACCAGCGGGCAGCATCAACAATTCACCAAACTGTTCTGTTTCCACGAATTTCCGCTGTACCCCGACACAATTCGCAAGTGCGGGCTCAAGTGGTGGCAGCACAAGCGGCGGCGGTTCTGTTCCGGCACCGGGTGGCCTGGCATTGATCTTGATGGGCCTCGCAGGTATGGGTTTCCGCCGCAAGGGTTAATCCGAGACGAATGAATACGCACAAAGCCGGGCCTCGCGCCCGGCTTTTTTATGCGCTATGACGGTGCAACGGATTCAAACGCTTTGGTCCAGCGCCCGTTATCGTCTTGCTTCCAATAGGTTGCCCCGGTTTGTTCAGACGCCCGCTTCCATTGCGCCCGCGCGAATGCCTTGGCGTCCATGTCGTCATCCGCAAACATCACGATTGTTCGCGTGTAATCCGCAAAACTGTCCGCATCGGCGGCATCGATCAGGAACAGCACATCGGGGTTGTTCGGCGTCTCAACGCCCGTGGTCAGGTAGATCGGCTGCCGCTCCGGCGCGGCGCACCCCTGCCGTGCGTGGGGCAGAAAGCTCTCATCGCGATAGGTCCACAACAGCGTATCCAGCGCTTCCAGCCGCTCCTGCGACGTGCCCCGCACCACCGCCCGCCAGCCCCGCTGCAACGTGCGTTCCAGCAAGTCGGGAAGCGCACGATCCAGCGGCTGTGCAGTCAAATGATAGAACAGCGCCTCCGCCATCTCTCAGTTCTCAAATTGATCGCGTACCAGCCTGTTCAGCGTCGCCACACCCCAGCCCGATGCGCCTTTTGGATAAAGGGCTTTGGCCTCTTTCGACAGCGTCACACCTGCAATATCGATATGCGCCCACGGGCTGTCATCAACAAAGCGTTGCAGGAATTGCGCGGCTGTTGCCGACCCTGCTGCCCGCCCGCCCGTGTTCTTGATATCCGCGAGCGAAGATTTGATGAGATCGTCGTAATCCTTGCCCAGCGGCATCCGCCAGATGCCCTCATCCTCTTCCTTCGCCGCCGCCGTAATCTGGTCGGACAGGGCGTCGTTATTCGAGAAAAATCCGGCCCGCGAGTTCCCCAGCGCGATGATGATCGCCCCGGTCAGCGTCGCAAGATTGATCGTCGCACGCGGCTTAAACTCCCGCTGTGCGTAGTACAGCACGTCCGCGAGGACCAAGCGCCCCTCCGCATCGGTGTTGATAATCTCGATGGTTTTGCCCGACATCGCCGTCACAATGTCACCGGGTCGTGTGGCTTTACCGTCCGGCATGTTCTCGACGAGGCCGACAACGCCGATCACATTCGCCTTGGCTTTGCGCATTGCCACGGTTTTCATCAGACCGGACACGACGCCCGCGCCGCCCATATCCATCGTCATCTCTTCCATGCCGCCGGCGGGCTTGATCGAGATGCCCCCCGTGTCAAAGGTCACGCCCTTGCCCACGGCACAGAACGGCGCGGCGGATTTATCATCCGCGCCCAGCCATTTCATCACCACCACATGGCTCTCACGCTCACTGCCCAGCCCCACGGCCAACAGCGACCCCATGCCCAGTTCTTCCAGCTTATCCTCGTTCAGAACTTCCACCTCAACGCCCAATTCGCCCAGGTCCAACAGACGTTCCGCAAAGCTGCTCGGGTAGAGGACGTTGGCCGGTTCACTGACTAAATCGCGTGTGAAAGCAGTGCCTTCGGCCAAAGCGTTCGTATTAATAAACGCTTTCTCAGCACCGGAAACATCAGAGGCGGCCACAACGACATTACCCGGTCCGCGATCGGTCGGGCCTTCGGTTTGGGTCTTGTATTTGTTGAAAGCATAACGCCGCATTTTGATGCCCGCGCTCAGTTCGGCGATCATCGCCGGGCTGCCCAGCGCATCCGCAAACACCGTCGCACCGCTCTCATCCAGCCGCCCCAGCGCCGACCCGATCCGCCCGCCCAGCTTGCGCGCTGTTGTCGGGGTCAGCTTTTCCAAGCCCATACCGACAATCACAATCCGCGAGGCCTGTGTTCCCGCCGGAACCGGATATTCCAGTGTATCGCCGTGCTTGGCGTGAAAGCGCGACGTATCAATCGCCCGCCGGATCGCCCCGTTCAGCAGCGTATCGGCGGCTTCACTCGCCCCGCTAAGGCTGCCATCGCCCGCCACCGGCACAACAACAGCACCTTCGATATCTTTGAGGCCGTCAAGCGCGATCTCTTTAAATGAGAGTTTCATATGTTCAGCCTCGGTTTATCTGGAATAATCGCCATTTGCGCGAGTTGTATATGGCGTACCGTATTCAACGGATGAATTGCAATGTGGCTTTTTATGACGCTGTTTCCAACACACCCTGCGCCTGCTCCGCCGCGACAAAGGCGTCCGCACAGGCTTTCGCTAGCGTCCGGACCCGCCCGATATAGGCTTGGCGTTCGGTCACAGAGATCACGCCCCGCGCGTCCAGCAGGTTGAACACATGGCTGGCCTTGATGCACTGGTCATAGGCGGGGTGCGCCATGATGATCGACTGACCCGTTTTCGGATCATCCGCCGGAGCCGCCAGAATCCGCCCGCATTCCGCTTCCGCATCCTCGAAATGCCGCAGCAGCGTATCCGTATCGGCCACATCAAAGTTCCAGCGCGAATATTCCCGCTCGGTTTGCCGGAAAATATCACCGTATTTCATCGCAATCGGCGCGTCCGGATCGTTGAACGGCATATCCATAACATGGTCCACGCCAAGCACATACATCGCCAGCCGCTCCAACCCGTAGGTCAATTCGCCGGAGACGGGGCGGCAATCATGCCCGCCAACCTGCTGAAAATACGTGAATTGTGAGACTTCCATCCCGTCCACCCACACTTCCCAGCCCAGCCCCCACGCACCCAGCGTCGGGCTTTCCCAGTCATCCTCAACGAAGCGGATGTCATGCAGCGAAAAGTCGATCCCGATCGCCTTCAGCGAGCCGAGATACAGGTCTTGCAGGTCCGGTGGAGACGGTTTGATCAGCACCTGATACTGATAATAGTGCTGCAAACGGTTCGGGTTCTCGCCATAGCGCCCATCGGTCGGGCGGCGCGAGGGCTGCACATAAGCGGCTGCCCACGACTTCTCGCCCAGCGCGCGCAGGGTGGTCGCCGGGTGAAACGTGCCCGCGCCGACTTCCATGTCATAGGGCTGCAAAATCGCGCATCCATGCGCCGCCCAGTAGTTTTGCAGGCGCAGGATAATCTCCTGAAAGGAGCGCGGGGCTTGGTCAGAATTCTGGGTCATCGCTTTACCGTTCTTGACGTTTGTTGAGGCTGTACCCTTCTCCGCCTTACGGGTCAATTTACGCGGGCGGATATGTGCGAAAAGCGTATTAAATGGCACTTTCTGCCGGAAAGAAATATTCTAGTTTTGTTCTGCTATGTTTCACGTGAAACACCTCGCCAAAACCCCGCAATTCCGGCCTTCAACTCTCACTACACTGAAACCTGTTACAATGAGTGCATTCTCGTTAAAGTAGAAAATCTCTAAAAGTAACTTATAATCAATGTCTTAAGCGGTGCTAGTATGATGCCGCAGAATTCCGCCAAAATACGCAATCATGCCACAGCCAAGCCATTCACGCGCCAGACCGTGCCCTGTCCAATGGTGCCGAGCGCCAAAACCTCCCGCGCGCCGAACTTATGGTTGTGCGGCGTGATCCGCGCGTGTGTTTTACGCTCACCTGCGGTTAAATTGGCCACGTATCACTGTACCACCCGCCCCGAACAAACGGGACGGGCTTTGTCAGGCGCGATGATCAATCCCGCAACCGCACAAGGTCGTTCATCAGCCCTTCGGTCCCGTTGTGAACCGTCAGCCGTTCGACTTTCCCCGCCAGTTCCTGCAACGCCTCCAACTCTTTCAGGCGCAGCATAACCGGGTTCTCCGCCATCACCTTTGCGGTGTTCAGCAGCGAACGGGTCGCATTTGTCTCCTCGCGGCGGCGGATGACATTGGCTTCCGCCTCTTTCTCCGCCGCAACGACCTGGTTAAGGATCGCGCGCATATCGCCGGGAAGGATCACGTCCTTCATCGCCAATTCGCTGACCTCAACCCCCAGCGCGCTCATCGCTTCACGCACAGGAGTGGCGTCGATATCGACCTTCTCCGCAAGGATCTGGTCGAGCGTTTTCGCCCCCAACGTCCGGCGCAGCGCGAACTGCGCCTCGCGGTACAGCGTCTCCGAAAAGTCGCGCGTTCCCGTGACTGCCGCAACAGGGTCAACGACCTTGTAGATAACGCTCAGGTTCACGCGGATCGTCACGCGGTCCTTGGTAAGCAATTCCTGTTGCGTGATCTCCAAAGCGGTGCGGCGCAAGTCCACCCGCTTCAGATCAAGCGCAGGTCCTGCCATCCAGAACGCGTGCGCCCCCGGTGCCAGCTGGCGGTCAAAGACACCGTCAACGAACAGCAAGCCAACCTGCTCCGCATCAACATTTGCGCGCCAAATCAAACCGCGCGCGGCAGGCAGAGAGACAGGCAAACGGCGTACCAGCGCGGCGGACAGCGCAAGATCGGCGCTTATATCGAACCGCTCGACAGACCACGGCCCCGCATCGGTCCAATACCACGCACGGGCATCGACGCCGATCAGATCGAACGGACGACCATCACGGTAGACAACCGCTGTTTCCTGCGGCCCTGTGCGAACCTCGGTCATGTGTGCCTCGGTCAGATCAGGTCGCGCTTTGGTCAGCTTTTCCATCGTCGAGCCATCCAAACGGGCATTGTCGAGCATGAATCGCTGCACCCCCAATTGCTTGCCCCGGCGCAGGATCGCCTGCTCACCGGCTCCGTAGATGCTTTTGTATTGGCCGTTCACAGAGACGAGCAGACGCTCGCCCTCGGTAACAACGACACGCTCGACGCCAAGGAGGGCGTCGAAAAGTTTGCGAATGATAGTCATAGCGCTCTCCTTGTTGAATTTTATGGGTTGAAGGGTGAAAGGGTAGGGTGGTGGTCCCCGAAACGCGGCTTTCAGCGCCGCATCAGGATCGATATGAGCGGATGGCGGGGGCCGTGCGCGGTGCATCGGGCGGGGCGGATCGTAACCCGCCTGACCTTCAGCGCGACGCACAGCCGCCTTCATCGTCAATACCGGACCGGACGCGGCTCTGTGATTTCAAAGACGCATTCATGTGCCTGAAGGCAACACAAACGCATCAGTAAAATCGGCCTCATTTCGGGGACCGTTCAGTATACAGCTCCAAAAGCTGGCGCAGGACTCGAACCTGCAATCCTTACGGAGTTACCATTTGCGAGATGACGGGAATTGAACCCGTTACCGTCCGATTAGATGTCGGATGCTCTACCAGATGAGCTACATCGGGGTGGGAGTAAACCACCGTTTAAGAACACTATTCCGGTCACCGGCCTCGCAACGTGATAACCGAAACGGCTCACGGCAGGGGAGACATATTTTCATATTGGACCTCCCTTTCGTTGAGGCTCAGGCCGTCAGTATGCCCAGGGGCGAGATGCCCGAAAATGACGATCCCATGCAACGCCTGCTACATCGTGGCCACAAACTATGCGATATATGTTGTTAAATTGTCACGTATCGAGATGTTCGCTTTCACGCGCAATCGACCACTCTATCAGCTCCCGCCATAGCGTTTCGGCCAACTCCGCATCCAACCCGTGCGCCGCCGCCCCGGCCCTGGCCTTGCTGATAACCTCCGCAACCCGATCATGCGTCCGCGCCGGAAGTTTTTCATTTCGTTTCAAATCCACTGCGCGGTCAATATACCCTGCCCGTTGCACCAACAGCCTGATCAGGGCGGCATCAATCGAGTCGATCTCGGCCCGCAACTCGCTCATGGTGCTGCACTCTTGAGGGGTCATTTTATCGCTCCTGAACGGGTCATTCGAAGTTTTCGCGTCCTCTTTACGCGGCCTCACCGCAATTGCGAAAAAAAGGACTGAAAACCCGCATTTTTTCTCACAAATCAACACCATATGCCGTCCCCGCCGTTGCCCCCGCGCCCCTGCCGTCGTATACATTTCATTAACCGCATAACCGATTGCGCCAGTACGGAGACTCCCTTGAGCGACGAGAACGACGAGCCACCGGTGGACACCCCCGAACAGCGCCCCGAACGCCCCGCATTTGACGGCCCGACCATCTCGGTTGAGGAGGAAATGCAGCGCAGTTATCTCGACTACGCGATGAGCGTGATCGTCAGCCGCGCGATCCCGGATTTACGTGACGGCCTCAAACCGGTCCACCGCCGCATTCTCTACGCGATGGATCAGGCGGGCTATGAGTGGAACAAGCCGTACCGCAAATCCGCCCGCGTCGTCGGTGATGTGATCGGTAAATACCACCCCCACGGCGAGCAAGCGGTTTACGACGCCTTGGTCCGCATGGCGCAGGACTTCTCGATGTCCCTGATGCTGCTCGACGGTCAGGGCAACTTCGGCTCGATGGACGGTGATCCGCCCGCCGCGCAGCGTTATACCGAAGTCCGCATGGCGAAAATCGCTATGTCCCTGCTCGACGACATCGACCGTGAGACGGTCGATTTCCAGCCAAACTACGATAACCAGGACCAGGAACCCCGCGTCCTGCCCGCCAAATTCCCGAACCTGCTCGTCAACGGCGCGGCGGGCATCGCGGTCGGCATGGCCACCAACATCCCGCCGCACAACCTGGGCGAAGTCATAGACGGCACGTTGGCCCTGATTGACAATCCCGAACTCGAAGTCGGCGAGTTGATGGAATTCATCCCCGGTCCCGACTTCCCCACGGGCGGCCTGATTCTCGGTCAAAGCGGGGCGCGTAAAGCCTATTCTGAAGGGCGCGGCTCCGTCATCATGCGCGCGCGCACCCATGTCGAGGAAATCCGCAAGGACCGCTGGGCCATCATCGTCGATGAAGTCCCCTATCAGGTCAACAAGGCCACGCTTGAGGCCCGTATCGCGGAACTCGCTAAAGAGAAAAAAATCGAAGGCATCGCCCACGTTCAGGACGAAAGCGACCGCCACGGCGTGCGCATGGTCATCGAACTCAAACGCGACGCCACTGCCGAAGTTGTCCTGAACCAGCTGCACCGCTTCACCGCCCTGCAAACCAGCTTTGGCGCGAACATGCTGGCCCTCAACGATGGCCGCCCCGAACAACTCACCCTAAAACGCATCCTCAGCAGCTTCATCGCCTTCCGCGAGGAAGTCGTTGCGCGGCGCACCGCGTTCGAGCTTAACAAAGCCCGCGAACGCGCCCATGTCTTGTGCGGCTTGGCGGTTGCTGTTGAGAATGTCGATGAAGTCGTCGCCCTCATCCGCGCCTCGCCCGATCCCGCAACTGCCCGCGTCCGCCTCATGGATCGCGACTGGCCCGCCGCGCAAATCGCTGAATATATTGAGTTAATCGACGACCCCGACCACAAGATCAACGAAGACGGCAGCTATCGCCTCTCCGAAATCCAAGCCCGCGCCATCCTCGACCTGCGCCTCCAACGCCTCACCGCGCTGGGCCGGGACGAGATCACCGACGAGTTGAAAACACTCGCCGCCAAGATCATGGATTTCCTCGACATTCTCCGGTCGCGTGAGCGGATCATGGCGATTATCTCCGACGAACTTAAAACTGTCCGCGAAGAATTCGCCGTCCCCCGCCGCTCGGAAATCATCGAAAGCCTCGGCGATTTTGATGATGAAGACCTGATCGAACCCGAAGAAATGGTCGTCACCGCCACCCATAGCGGCTACCTGAAACGCACACCGCTGGCCGATTACCGCGCCCAACGTCGCGGCGGCAAAGGGCTGTCGGCGATGTCGACCAAGGATGAGGATTTCGTCACACGCCTGTTCTCCGCCAATACCCTAACGCCCGTCCTTTTCTTCATGACCGACGGCATCGTCTATAAACTCAAAGTCTGGCGTCTGCCGCAGGGCGGACGTTCGGCAAAGGGCAAGGCACTGGTCAACTTGCTGCCAATCCCGCAAGGCGTCTCAATCGCCGCTATGATGCCGATCGACGTGCCTGAGGAGGAATGGGACAAGCTGCAAATCGTTTTCTCAACCTCCGACGGCGGTGTGCGCCGGAACGAGTTGAGCGATTTCGTCAATGTCAAAGCCAACGGCAAAATCGCTATGAAGCTGCCCGAAGGCGTCCGCCTGATCTCGGCGGCGATCTGTAATGAGAACTCAAACGTCCTGCTTACCTCCGCTTTAGGCAAAGCAATCCGCTTCCCGATCTCGGAAGTCCGCGTCTTCAAAGGCCGCGATTCCACCGGCGTGCGCGGCATGAAGCTGGCCAAGGGCGACGAGGT
>CALFAK010000071.1 GCA_937948985.1 uncultured Neomegalonema sp.
TATGGCCGAAGGGATCACGGGGCCGGAAGGTCACGCGTTCTCGCGTCCGCCCGAAGTTGAGGGCGAGGCCGCGAACCGGGCGATTATGATCGCCGATGCCGCCGGAGTGCCACTCTACATCGTGCATGTCAGCTGTGAGCAGGCACATGAGGCGATCCGGCGGGCGCGGCAAAAGGGGATGCGGGTTTACGGTGAGCCGCTGATCCAGCACCTGACGCTGGACGAAAGCGAATATTTCAACAAGGACTGGGAATATGCGGCGCGGCGGGTAATGTCTCCGCCGTTCCGGAACAAGGAGCATCAGGCGTCGCTTTGGGCCGGGCTGTCCGCAGGGTCATTGCAAGTGGTGGCCACCGATCATGCGGCGTTTACGACCGAGCAAAAGCACATGGGCGATGCGGGCTTTCCGATGATCCCGAACGGTACGGGCGGGCTGGAGGAACGGCTTGCGGTGCTGTGGACGCGGGGGGTTGAGACGGGGCGGATTACGCCGGAGGAATTTGTCGCGGCGACCTCAACCAACATTGCGAAGATTTTGAACATCTATCCGCAAAAGGGCGCGATTGCGGTTGGCGCGGATGCGGATGTTGTGGTTTGGGACCCGAAACTGTCCAAAACCGTGAGTGCGACGACGCAGAAATCCATCATAGATTACAATGTGTTCGAGGGATTCGAGGTCACGGCACAGGCGCGCTATACTCTGTCGCGGGGCGATGTGATCTGGGCGCACGGGCAGAACAGCCAACCACAGCCCGGTCGCGGGAAGTTTGTGCCGCGCCCGGCGTTTCCATCGGTGAACAAGGCGCTGTCGAAGTGGAAAGAAGTAACCGCGCCGAAGGGTGTGCAGCGTGATCCGATGAATATTCCAAGCGGGGTTTGAGTGTTGTCCGCCTCCCCTGCCCTCGCTGTTGCCACGCTGACCGATAAGGACGGGAAGGTGCTTGTGATCCGGCGGCGGAATACCGGGTTTTTCACGCAACCGGATGCGCTGATCGAAGATGGCGCGGATGCCTTGGCGGTGTTGCGCAAGGCGTTGTGGCGGGAGTTGGGGATCAATTTGGCAATAGAGGCATTTGCGCCGATGGGGAGTTATGGCTCTTGGATCGTCGGCGAGATGACGCAACCCGTGGATGCCCTGGCCTTTGCGGCACGGGTGGTTTTTACAGACGTGACGCCGCAAGACGGGATTGCCGAAGCGGTATGGATCAACCCCGCCGCCCCGCATGTCGGCCCGCTTGCGCCGTTGACGGCGGATACGGTCCTGCCACGTATCGTTGATGCGATGGGCGGATGACGGGCACTCGCGCAAATCAACTGCCCAAAGGCCAGTATAATCTGGGGTCGATGCCGCGTTTCGGGTTGCCGCCTTATGCCTCGCGTTTGCCCTCAGACTTGGAAAGTGGGGCAATCAAGGTTTCGGGGAATGTCACGCATCCCGGTGAAATTGATCCGGCTGGCAGCGGTGTTGCCGCCAAAACCCAGACCAGTGATTTCCATTGTGTCACGACGTGGAGTTGTATCGGCGTGGAGTGGCGGGGGTGGTCTTTTGCTGACGTTTGGGAACAGCTTATCGTCCCTCAGATCGTGCCAACTGCGAAAGCCCGATTTGTGATATTTATCGGGCGTGAAGGATACGCGGCCTGTTTGCCGCTTGAGGATTTGCTTACGCCGGATGTGATGATTACGAGTGAAATCAACGGGCGCGTTTTGGGGGCCGCGAATGGCGGGGCGTTGCGGTTAGTCGCCCCCGCCCATTACGGATACAAAAGCGTCAAGCACTTGCGGACGATCAAAATTGTCGAAAACGCGGATGCGTTCAAGGGGGCGGCGTTGAGGTTCCTCGTCCACCCGCGCGGGCGGGTGGCGTTTGAAGAGCGTGGATCAGGACTGCCGGCGTGGGTGCTGCGCTACGCTTACAAACCGGCGATCCGGCCCAATATCCGGCTGTTTGAACGCGCATTGCGGTGAAGCGCGATCATCCTTTCGCAATATCAACACGATAGCCTGCGCGGGGGAAATGGACGTGGATATTGCCGACTTCAGGGTCCGAGCGTCCGAGGGTGATGGTATCAACCGTTGCGCTGACAACGCTGCCCTCAACGGGTTGTTCGCCGCCGTCGAGGTCCGGTGAGACGGTTACTTTCATGCCGGGGGTCAGACCTTGCGGGTCATTCGGGTCGGCGGTTTTTGACGCAATCGGCTCATGTGCCTTGGCGCGGGCGACGGCGTCTTCTGCGCTCATTTCAGTCATTGCGCCGTGACCGATAGCGGCGATGTTGGCCTCCCACCGCTCAATTTGTGCGAATTCGGATAAGAAGGCTGCGCCCTGCCCCCAGCGTCCGCGAATGAACCAGATCGCATGGTAAAACTGCGCATCAATGGCAGCGGGCGCATCGCTGGAGATGAATTTGCGGCCATCCTTGAGCGTGTCATCAAGCCATTGCAAGGGTGCGCGCATTTGAGCGGCGAGGTGCGGGAGGATGCTGTTAGCTTCCTTCAGGCCTTGCGCCCAATCCGGCCCCAGATACAGGCGCCCGCGATCCTCCGCAAAATCTTGCGGCAGGGCGTCGCCAGCCGATCCGAGTACGATTTTGACGGCAAGATCGAACAACGCGCCGTCTGTCCAGCGGCTGAGGCACCAGAGTAATCCGGTATCAGCCGTCGGGTAGAAGGTTGGTGTCGGATGGCGGCGTTCAAGTTCGCGCAGGATACACTGCGTGTCGCAATAGATGTCCGCGCCGATTTGCATCACGGGCGTGCGGCGATACCCCCCGGTCAATACCGTCAACATCGGCTTTGGCGGGATGCGTGGTATCTCGACCGAACGCCATACGAGTTGCTTGATCCCCATAGCAACACGGGCTTTCTCGGCCACCGGGGATTGGGGGTAATTGTGCAGGATGATTTCGGACGCTTGATCAGTCACGGGTCACTCCGATGGCATTGCTGTTACTTCTTTGCGTTTGTGCGGGGGGTGGCGAGCGGAGTAAAGGGCTTGGTTACCAATTTTGACGCATTAAGCCTCCTATGCCCTGTTCATCAGGCCAATATCTGGTTATTTTGTAAGGCGTGCGGTAAACGGATAATCAAGAGTGAGACCTGTCGTGAATGAAACGGTTATTTCCGCTCAAAACCTCTCCCTGACTTTTCATACCAATGACGGCCCTGTTCATGCGCTGTCAGATGTGGATTTGACGATTGAGAAGGGTGAGTTTGTCTCGTTTATCGGGCCGAGCGGATGCGGCAAGACGACATTTTTGCGGGTGATGGCCGATCTGGAGCAGCCGACAGGCGGGACGATCACGGTGAACGGGGTCTCGCCGGAGCAAGCAAGGCTGGCACGGGCTTATGGCTATGTATTTCAGGCGGCGGGCCTTTATCCGTGGCGGACGATTGCACGGAATATCGGACTGCCGTTGGAGATTATCGGGATGCCGCGCCGTGAACAACGCGAGCGGATCGAGAAGGTGTTGGAACTGGTCGATCTGAAGGGGTTCGGGAAGAAGTTTCCCTGGCAGTTGTCCGGCGGGATGCAGCAGCGGGCCTCCATCGCACGGGCGCTGGCGTTTGATGCGGATCTATTACTGATGGATGAGCCGTTCGGCGCGCTGGACGAGATTGTACGCGATCATCTGAACGAACAATTGCTTGCGCTGTGGGCGCGTACTGAGAAGACGATTTGTTTTGTGACGCACTCGATACCGGAGGCGGTGTACCTGTCCACCAAGATCGTCGTGATGTCGCCAAGGCCGGGACGCGTTACAGATGTCATCGAGAGCACACTGCCCCGTGAACGCCCGCTGGATATTCGGGAAAGCGCTGAGTTTCTGGAGATTGCGCATCGGGTGCGTGAGGGGCTGCGCGCGGGGCATAGTTATGATTGATGATATGGATCGGGCGAAACGGATTTGGCAGCGTAGAGTGCTGGTGTTTTCGAGCATAATCGCGGTTATTGCCGTTACGGCATTCATAGTATTCGGGCATGACGGACAATCCGGAAAACCGGGAGTGATGCCCCTGCCCTTCTCGCTGGCGGGTCTTGTAATCGTGTATGCGATCTATGCTTGGTTTGATTTAGGCTGGGTCCGGGACAACCTCGACGATCTTACCGATTGGGGCTTTAAGAAGCGGACCGAGAAATGAGATCATTTTTTCCCGTCCTCACGGTCATCGCGGCGATCTTTGTGATCTGGTACGTCGCCGCCGCCATTATGAATATGCCGTGGGAGCGGGATCAGGCGGAGCGAGCGAAGGCGGAGTTTGTGTATTCGACCGCACTGGCAAATACCATGAGCCAGGAACGCCCTGTGCTGCCCGCGCCGCATCAGGTGGCGCAGGAGATTTGGAAGACGACCGTCGAGAAGAAGATCAGCTCGAAACGCAGCCTTGTGTATCACGGGTGGATTACGCTGTCAGCGACGCTGCTGGGGTTCCTGTTCGGTACGGTGTTGGGGATGCTGTTGGCGGTGGGGATTGTCTATAACCGTGCGATGGATATGAGTGTGATGCCGTGGGTCATTGCCTCGCAGACGATCCCGATCCTGGCGATTGCGCCGATGATTATTGTGGTGCTGAACGCAGTGGGGGTCAGCGGATTGCTGCCGAAAGCGTTGATCTCGACGTATCTGTCGTTCTTTCCGATTGTGGTCGGGATGGTGAAGGGTTTGCGCTCTCCCGATGCGCTGCAAAGCGATTTGATGCGGACATATAATGCCAGCGGGGCGCAATCCTTCTGGAAGCTGCGATTACCCGCGTCGATGCCGTATCTGTTTGCCTCGATGAAGGTGGCGGTGGCGGCGAGCCTTGTGGGAGCAATCGTTGGCGAGTTGCCGACGGGAGCCGTTGCGGGGCTGGGCGCAAGGCTGCTGGCGGGGAGTTATTACGGGCAAACGATCCAGATTTGGAGCGCGCTGATCGCGGCAGCGGCGCTTGCGGCGGCGCTGGTGGCGATTGTCGGGCTGGCGGGTAAGCTGGTCGAACGGCGGATGGGGGTGAACCGATGATGGTTTTGATGCGTATTACCCCCCTAACTCAACCCTCAAATGGAAACGAAGAGCTTAAAGACTCTCCCACCAGCCCTCTTCCGGAGGGAGAGGGAATGCAATGCGCATGTTGCGAGGTCTGGCGATGAACTGGTTCATGATCATCGGGGCGATTGTGTTCTGGCTGGCGGCTTGGGCGTTGAATGTGTGGTTGGCTAAGCGGTATCCGCATTCCAGGGCCGTCCGGTTGTTTGTACCTGTGCTTTTCGGTGTCACGTTGCTGGTGCTGTGGGAGGGGATCGCGCGGGGGGCGGATATTCCGACCGTGCTGCTGCCGCCACCGAGCATGATTTGGGAAAAGCTGATCAACTCGCTGCCCATACTGCAGGCGGATTTTATGCAGACATTCGTGCAGTCGGCACTGGCGGGCTATGCAATGGGATGCGGGGCGGCGTTTGTGGTGGCGTTACTGATTGACCGCTCGCCGTTTTTGCAGCGCGGGCTTGTGCCCGTGGGCAACTTTATGGCGGCGCTGCCCATTATCGGGATCGCGCCGATTATGGTGATGTGGTTCGGGTTTGACTGGCACTCGAAAGCGGCGGTGGTCGTGGTGATGTGCTTTTTCCCGATGCTGGTGAATACGGTTGAGGGGTTGAAGGCCTCGGACGCGATGCAGCGGGATTTGATGCGGACCTACGCGGGCAGTTACTGGCAAAACCTTCGTAAACTGCGCCTGCCCGCCGCGATGCCGTTTATCTTTAACGGGCTGAAGATCTGCTCCACGCTGGCGCTTATCGGGGCGATTGTGGCGGAATTTTTTGGTACGCCGACGGTTGGAATGGGCTTTCGTATCTCGACCGAGGTGGGGCGGATGAATATTGATATGGTATGGGCCGAAATCGCGATGGCGGCGCTGGCCGGCTCGACGTTTTACGGGCTGGTGAGCCTCATCGAGCGGTTTGTGACGTTCTGGCATCCGTCGATGCGGCGGACGTGACGGCCCCTCTTCGGATCAGCAACCGCGATGCGCGGCGGGTTTGGTTGCATCTGCAAGGCATGAGCGCGCCGCCGACCGGGGCGCTGACGCAAGGCGCACTGGCGGGAATCGTCGAGCGGCTGGGCATGGTGCAGCTTGATCCGTTACGGGTGATCGCGCGGGCGCATGACCATATTTTATGGAGCCGGAACGCGAATTACCGCCCTGCCATGCTGGAGCGGTTACTGGCCAAGGATCGGCTGGTATTCGAGCATTTCACCCATGATGCGGCTGTGCTGCCGATGTCGATTTATCCAATGTGGGATCGGCGCAAGGCACAGTTGGCGGCGGCGTGTCAACGGGGGTCTTGGTCGAAACATCTGCCGCCTCCCTCGGAGCGTGAGAGGATCAAGGCGCGGATCGCTCAGGAAGGACCGTTGAGTTCGCGGGATTTTGAGGCGGTGAAGCGGGAGAAGACGGTTTGGATGCCCCAGCCGCATCGGCTGGCGCTGAACCTGATGTGGAATGGTGGGGAACTGTCCACGTCGCATCGGCAGAATTTCTCGAAGTTTTTCGATCTGACCGAGCGGGTTATTCCTGCGGTCGCGCGGGAAAGCGTGGCCGATGATGCGACACAGGTGGATTGGCTGTGCCGGAGTGCGCTGGACCGGCTGGGGTTCGGAACGGCGACGGAAGTTGCGAAGTTTTATGATGCTGCGAGCATTGCCGAGGTCAAAGCACAGACGGCTGATGTGCGTTGGTGGCGGGCGGTGGAGGTTGAGGGGGAGGACGGGGAGTGGACCCGTGCCATCGCGCGGCCCGATATTGAGGATGTGCTGGCAGACGCGCCGGAGCCGTCAACGCGGCTGCGCATTGTAAATCCGTTCGACCCGATTGCACGTGATAGAGCGCGATGTAAGCGGTTGTTCGGGTTCGACTATCGGATCGAGATTTATACACCTGCAGCCAAGCGGCTATACGGGTATTACGTGTATCCGGTGTTGGAGGGGGATCGGTTCGTGGGGCGGATCGAGGCGAAGCTGGACAGTAAGACCGGGGTTTTATCGCTGGATAAGGTGTGGCCCGAAGCGGGGGTGCGTTTTGGTGCGGGGCGGATGGGTAAGCTGGTGAGTGAGTTGGAGCGGATGGGGCGGTTCAGCGGGGCGGAGGCGTGTGCAGTTGGGCTGGTTTGAGGCGCGTTTGGTTGCGAACCACTGGCACTGTCATTCTCTGCGAAGGCAGAAAATCCAGATTCGACTGACTGGGAGACAATCTCTCAACTTCACCGCCGCAGCGGCGTGCGGGGTGGGATTTTCGCGATTTCGTCCGGTTTGCGGCGGGCTTCGCGAAGGGCGATGTAGATGCCTGCGCCGCAGATGAGAGAAATGCCGAGCCATGCGTAGGCGTCGGGCCATTGACTCCAGATCAGGACGCTCCACAGAACCGAGAGCGGGATGGCAACGTACTCAAAAGGGGCTACGAGGCTGGCCTCGGACATGCGGTAGCCTTGGCTGATGAGGTAGCCGCCGAAGGCGTTGAAGAAGCCCAAGGCGCACATGATCAGCATATCAGTGCGTTCCGGCCATTCCCAAGCGCGGAGCAGGAACTCCATTGACGGATCACCACCCCCGGCGAAGCGGCCATCGCCTGCAATCAGACCCATTGCGGCGCTGGAGGTGAAGAACATGACTTGGATATAGAAGGCCATTGTGGAGGCTTTTTCAGCCAGGCCGAGTTTGCGGGTCATCATCTGCATTGATGAATAGGCGATGGCGGCCATGAGGGGCAGGAGTGCGGCGGCTTGAAACGTGACGCCACCGGGGCGGATGATGATGAGCGCGCCGGTCAGGCCCGCGATAACGGCGGCGAAGCGGTGGATGCTGAATTTTTCGCCCAAGATCGGCACGGCCATGAGAGTGATGATGAGGGGTGAGACGAAGAAGATCGCCACAGCCTCCGAGAATGGCAGGGCCGCCGCGCCCATGAAAAAGAACATATTGCCGAAAACAATCGCGACGCCGCGCATGAGATGCATCTTCCAGCGCTTTGTGCGCAGGTTCGTGTAGCCACCCTCAAGCGGGACGAGGATTGCCAGCGCGGTGATCATGGCAACGCAGCTGCGGATAAAGACGAGTTGGTGCAGCGCGTAGCGGTCGCTGAACCATTTGAATGCCATGTCCTGAACCGAGAAAATCGTGATTGCCATCATCACGCAAATCATGCCGATCAGCCGTGGCGGTATTCTAGGCAGCCTCGGCATGAATTGTCCCGTCATTAAACTTCTACAGATAGACGCTGACGAAGTGCCGGGCGCAATGCAATCGCCGATGTCGCGTTTCCGGCCCGGAAAAGTCGCAGATGTGTAATCGAGTGACGATAACCTGATACGAAGCGTTCTTTCTGAGGATAAAACAAACCCAACTCACAACATTGGCGAATGATGGAGCATCGCGATGGATACCGAAACTGAAGGCACGGCACGTCCGGCACGACGTTCACGCGGGGGCGCAGGGGGTGCTGGCGCACGGCGGGCGGCGAATGCCAAACCTGCGACGTTCCAGATGCGCCCTATCGAACGAACCTTACGCGAATTTGAGGTGCTGGACGAGGCGGGACT
This sequence comes from uncultured Neomegalonema sp., assembly GCA_937948985.1. Taxonomy (GTDB): domain Bacteria; phylum Pseudomonadota; class Alphaproteobacteria; order Rhodobacterales; family Rhodobacteraceae; genus JAHDDY01. The sequence goes on from CALFAK010000071.1 coordinate 8,576, forward strand.
GGACCTTATCGAGCGAAATGCCGAGACTGTGATGGCGGAAATCGGCATCGGGTTTAAGGACTATCCCCGCGCGCTGGACCTGTTTGAAGAGGCAGGTGCGACGGTAGATCGGGCCGAGGAACGGGTTTATTTTCCGCGTGGCATGGCTCGGGAGTTGATCAAGACGGCACCGAGTGAGTACATTCAACACGCGCGTAATCCTGAGCGGTCAGTGCATATTGGCGGCAAGACCAGCGTGTTTGCACCTGTCTATGGCCCCCCTTTCGTATCGGACCTCGATAAAGGGCGGCGGTATGCGACGATTGAGGATTTCAACAACTTCGTCAAACTGACCTACATGTCACCCTACCTGCACCATTCGGGCGGGACGATTTGTGAGCCATGCGACATTGCGGTGAACAAGCGTCACCTCGATATGATCTATGCGCATCTGAAATACAGCGACAAGCCGTTCATGGGGTCCGTCACCGCGCCGGAACGGGCGCAGGATTCGATTAATATGGCGAAGATCGTCATGGGGGACGAATTCGTTACGAACAACACGGTTATGACCAGCCTGATAAACTGTAACTCGCCGATGACACTGGACGGGACGATGTTGGGCGCGCTGGATGTGTATGCGAGCAATATGCAGGCTTGTATCGTTTCGCCGTTTATTCTGGCAGGAGCGATGTCGCCGACGACGGTGACCGCAACGCTGACTCAGGTGTTGGCTGAGGTGCTAGCAGGGGCGGCGTTTTCGCAGCTGGTGCGGCCCGGTGCGCCGATTATCTTCGGCACGTTTGCGGCCAATATCTCGATGCAAACGGGTGCGCCCACATTCGGGACGCCTGAGCCTGCGCTGGTGCTGTATGGTGCGGCGCAGATGGCACGGCGGTACGGATTGCCTTTCCGTTCAGGTGGTGCGCTGTGCGGGTCGAAATCGGTGGATGCGCAGGCAGCTTACGAGACGAATGCGACGCTGATCCCCGCGCTGATGGGCGGCGTGAACTTTATGCTGCACTCGGCTGGTTGGCTGGAAGGCGGACTTGTGGCGTCTTACGAAAAGTTCATTCTCGATTGCGATCAGCTTGGGATGCTGCACTCGTTTGCGAAGGGTGTTGATCTGTCCGAGAACGGTCAGGCGATGGATGCGCTGCGTGAGGTTGGCCCCGGCGGACACTTCTTGGGCTGTGCGCATACGCAAGCGAACTTCAAGACAGCGTTCTATCAATCGACCACCACTGACAATGGCTCGTTTGAGCAATGGGAGATGGAAGGTAAGAAAGACAGCGCGCAGCGGGCGAATGCGATTTGGAAGAAGCAACTCGCCGATTATGTCGCCCCGCCGCTCGATCCGGCGATCGATCAAGCGTTGCAGGACTACATGGCCGAGCGCAAGGCCAGCGAGAAAGACGCGTTTTCGTAAGGAGCGCCAAGCGCTCTCATTTGGCACGAAATGCGTTAAATTTAACGTGACCCTTTGCCTAATTGCCGAGGGTCACGGAGCTGTAAGATTGAAGAAAGCCGTTCCGGTCTGTTGAAGCGCATTTGCAGATGCATGCTTTTTCATGCGCATGGCCTGTGCGATAAGGTTGCCATGACGCTCACGCAACTCCGCTATCTGGTCGCTCTCGCCGATCACCGCCATTTCGGGAAAGCGGCGGATTCCTGTGCGATCAGTCAGCCAACACTGTCGGCGCAACTGCGCAAACTGGAGCAAGAGCTTTCCGCGACACTCATTGAACGCGGTACGTCCATTGGCTTGACGCCAATCGGGGAAGCAGTCGTTGCCCGCGCGCGGGGTATTCTCAGCGAAAGTGACGAGATTATCAGCATCGCACGGCGGGGTGAGGAGCCGCTCGCCGGGCCGCGCCGGATCGGGATTATTCCAACGGTTTGCCCCTATCTGCTGCCTTGGGCTTTACCTGCATTGAAGGCCGCTTTTCCACGCCTCGACCTGATTTGCCGCGAAGCGATGACGCATGAGGTTCTGCACGCAATCCGCGCACGTGAGTTGGATTGGGGGATTATTGCAGAAGACCCTGTTGATCCCGCTTTAAGCGCGCTGGCATTGTTTCGCGAACCTTTTTTTGCCGCCCTGCCACATGGTCATGCGCTCGCCGTGGAAGCGAAAATCACCCAAGCGCATCTTAATAACGAGAAGATGCTGGTCCTCAGTGAAGGGCATTGTTTGCGCGATCAGGCACTGTCGCTGTTCACTGCCGGAACACGGGGCGGGGATGATATCAGGGCGACGAGTCTGGAGACGTTGCGGGGGCTGGTCACAGCCGGGCACGGCCTGACGCTGATACCCGCAATGGCGCGCCGGGAGAGCGATTCCGGGCTGGAATTGCGTCCGCTTGACCCGCCCGCAAGCCGCAGTTTGTATCTGGTATCACGCCGTACCGACCCGCGCAGGGAAGAGGCTAAAGCGTTTGCCAAAACGCTGCGCGATACAGCGCCGGAGGTGGTTTTGCCGCTATAACTCGCGTGTCATGAATGTGGAGTGCCAGTCTTCGACATAGCACTCGAAGGGGCCGCATTCTGTGAAGCCGAAGCGCGTGTAAAGCTGGCGTGCGGCTTTAAAATGGTCTGTTGATCCGGTTTCCAAACTCAGGCGGGAATATCCGCGTTCCCGCGCCTCGGCCAGCACAGCTTCAACGAGCGCTACGCCGATGCCCTGCATGCGTGCGGTTTGCAAAACATGCATGGATTTGATTTCGCCATGCGCCGCATTGAGCGCCTTTATCGCACCACAACCGAGCAACGCGCCATCACTGCGGGCAGTCCAAAAGGTGATATCAGGCTGCCGCAGCGCTTCAATGTCCAACGCGTGGACGCTTTCGGGCGGCGAGGTTGAGCGCATCAGGTCAAGATGTGTTTCCAGCAACGCCACGATATCGGGCGCTGCCGGGTCTTCTTTTCGGATGGTCAGAACCATCGCTATCAGGCGACGAGCGCAGCTTCGGTCAGCTTGCGCACTTCGTCTTCGGTGACTTCAGGGGCGAGTTCGACGATTTTCAAACCGCCCTCAACCACATCGAAAACACCCAAGTTCGTGATAATGCGGTCAACCACACCCGTACCCGTCAGCGGCAAGGTGCATGCCTTGAGCAGTTTACTCTCGCCGTGCTTGTTGGCGTGGTCCATGATGACGACAACGCGCTCAACACCCGCGACCAAATCCATCGCGCCGCCCATGCCCTTGACCAGCTTGCCGGGAATCATCCAGTTCGCCAGATCGCCGTTCTCGGCCACTTCCATCGCACCGAGAATAGCGAGGTTGATGTGCCCGCCCCGGATCATACCGAAACTGTCGGCTGAGGAGAAATAGCTGGTGCGGTCAAGCTCGGTAATCGTTTGCTTGCCGGCGTTGATGACATCGGCGTCAAGTTCGGCCTCGGTCGGGAACGGCCCCATGCCGAGCATTCCGTTCTCCGATTGCAGCGTCACATCCATCCCGTCAGGAATATAGTTCGACACCAGCGTCGGGATACCGATGCCGAGGTTCACGTAGAAACCGTCTTGAAGTTCTTGTCCGGCCCGTTCGGCCATTTGATTGCGATCCCAAGGCATTATGCGGCCCTCATCGTTTTTTGTTCAATCCGCTTCTCGTGCTGTCCTTGAATGATGCGCTGCACGAAGATGCCCGGTGTGTGGATCATGTCAGGCTCCAGCGAACCGACAGGCACGATTTCTTCGACCTCGGCAATGGTCACGCGTCCGGCGGTGGCGCAAAGCGGGTTAAAGTTGCGGGCGGTTTTGCGATAGACCAGATTGCCCTGCGCATCGCCTTTCCACGCTTTCACAATCGCCAGATCAGCGCGGATGCCGCGTTCGAGGATGTAAGTCTCGCCGTCGAAATCTTTATGTTCTTTGCCGTCAGCGATGACTGTGCCGACACCTGTTTTGGTGTAAAATCCCGGAATTCCAGCCCCACCGGCACGCAAACGCTCGGCCAATGTGCCTTGCGGGTTGAACTCCAACTCCAACTCACCGCTGAGATATTGGCGCATGAATTCGGCGTTTTCGCCGACATAAGAGCTGACCATTTTCTTGACCTGCTTGGTCTGCAACAAGACGCCGAGGCCGAAATCATCAACGCCCGCATTGTTTGAATAGACCGTAAGATCGTTGGTCCCCGCATCGCGGATCGCCGCAATCAGGTTCTCAGGAATACCGCAGAGGCCAAAGCCCCCCGCCGCGATGGACATGCCATTTTGCAAAACGCCCTCAAGCGCAGCACTGGCGGTGTCGAAGACTTTTTTAGCCATTTCGCCCCCAAATTACTGGTAAGTTGTTCAATCCGGGTTGTGCATAACGTCCGTAATGCTGCGGTGCAAGAAACTCTATCGAGAGGAAAGAAGCCGTCGCAGCACTGTCGCCGCGAAAAAGCCGATTGAAGCAATCGCGACAATTGTCGGACCGCTGGGCGTATCCAATTCATAGGCCGCGGTCAGCCCGATAATCACCGCCAGAACAGCCGCGCCAGCCGCCATCACGGCCATCGCTTCGGGTGTCCTGGCGAACGGGCGTGCGGTCGCCGCCGGAATAATCAACATCGCGGTCACCAGCAACGCACCGACGACCTTGATCGCCACGGCCACCAATACCGCCAGCGCAAGTGTCAGCACCATTTGCTCTGTACGCGGGCGAATCGCTTCGGCATAAGCCAGTTCCACGCTTAATGTTGCGGTGAGCAACGCCGACCATCGCCAGACCAGCAGCGCCAACACCAATGCCGCCCCGCCCCAAATGACCAATAAATCCGTGCGGCTGACGGCGAGGATTTCTCCGAACAGATACGAGTGCAAATCAATCGCGGGCTGTCCGGTCAATGCAATTGCCACCACCCCGAGTGCCAATGCGGAATGCGCAGCGACGCCCAGCAGGGTATCGATGGCAAACACGCGTCCGCTGAGGCCGGAAACCATGATCGCCATCGCAATTGCCGTGAGCAACACGCCCGCAAACAACGAGATCGACAGGGTGATTGAAAGTGCAACACCTAAGATAGCGGCGTGAGCGGTCGCGTCGCCGAAATACGCCATCCGGCGCCAAATCACGAAGCAGCCAAGCGGTCCGGCGGCCAGTGCGATGCCAATAGCCGCCAATATGGCACGAACAAAAAAATCATCCAGCATGGTTATGCCCGCAATCCGGCCCGTGGCTGTGATCGTGCTGATGTTGATAGAGCGCCAGCGCCCCTTGCGTGCCGAGGCCAAACAAAGCGCGGTATTCCGGGGCTGCAGAAACCGTGGTCGGTGTCCCCTCGCAACAGATATGTCCATTGATGCAGATGACGCGGTCAGAAGCGCTCATCACCACGTGCAGATCATGGCTGACCATCAAAACCGCGCAGTCAATCTCGCGCCGGACCTTTTCGATCAGCACATAGAAGGCGGCGACGCCCGGCTGGTCGAGGCCTTGGGTTGCCTCGTCCAGGATCAGCAAATCCGGTCCAACCAGTAGCGCGCGGGCCAATAAAACCCGTTGAAACTGTCCCCCTGAAAGCGCCGTCATTTGCCGCGTTGAAATATCCTCAAGCCCGACACGGGCCAATGTTTCGCGGATTACCACCGCATCACGCCGAACAGGCAAACCAAGGAAACGGGCGACGGTGATAGGCAGGGTCGGGTCGATCTCAAGCCGCTGTGGAACATAACCGATTTTCAGCCCTTCACGGCGGCCGACATCACCTTTTCGGGCCGAGGCAGCGCCTATCAAAGCACGCACGAAGGTGGATTTTCCTGAGCCGTTCGGTCCGACAATGGTGACGATTTCGCCCGGCTCAATTGTAAAATTCACGTTCTCCAATACGTCCCGCCCATCCAGACGAACCGAAAGATTGCGCGCTGAAATCAGGCTCACGCACCCTCCTCCGACTGGCAGGATTGGCAAAGGCCTTCAGCCTCAACATTCGTGTCCTCAATAGCAAAGCGCATCGCCGCCGCATCTTTACTCAAAGGCTCCGCCGGGCGCGCGTCGCGTGTTTCAGCAACACTGCGGCATGAACGGCAGATCAGGAATGCGGGTGCGTTGCACTGGCCCGGAAAATGACAAGCCACAAAAGCACTTATGCGCTCAACTTTATGTACAAAGCCATGTTCGACGAGAAAATCCAACGCGCGATAAGCAATCGGCGGCTGTGCGCTATAACCTTCTGTATTTAAACGCTGAAGCACTTCATACGCACCAAGTGCGGTGTGGGATTCGAGTAAAATTTCCAGCACCCGGCGCCGCGCCTCCGTCAACCGCAGCCCCTTGGCCTCACATTGCGCAATGACATACGCCAGAGCCTTCGACTGACAGGCAGCGTGATCATGCTCCGTAAAAGCTGCAGTGGTTTCAGGCATGGGCATTTTCGATATTGTTATAAGATAACATATCAATTACTCCCTCTCTCAAAGATTAGCAAGCTGGAGAATCGCTGATGAAATATTTGATTACGCTCGCAGCCGTGCTTTTCTGCACTTCCGCATCTGCGAACCCGCGCGTTATCACGGACATCGCGCCGATTCACTCGCTGGTCTCGCAGGTCATGGACGGTGTCGGAATTCCCGAAAACCTGCTCGACGCCAAGACCTCGCCGCACGGATTTTCTCTGCGACCCTCGCAAGCGGAGGCATTGGCGGATGCTGATCTGGTGTTTTGGGTTGGGCCGGAGCTGACACCGTGGCTTGATCGGGCGCTTGAGGGTTTGGCAGGAAAAGCCCGAACTCTGGCATTGATTGATGCGCCGCAAAGCTATCGTCTTGAAATCAGGGAAGGCACGACGTTCGATGCGCATGAGCATCATGACGAACACAGCGATCATGATGAGCATAGCGAGCATGGTCACGAAGCAATCGACCCGCACGCGTGGCTGGACCCGGAAAACGCAAAGGTCTGGCTGGCTTTAATCGCTGGTGCTCTTAGTGACGCAGACCCGGAGAACGCTGAGATTTATAAGAAAAACGCCAAGCGCGCGGTTGCGGATGTGGATCGCATGACACGTGATATTTCCAGCAGACTCTCGGATATTAACGTCCCACGCTTCGTCGTTTTCCACGATGCATACCATTACTTTGAGGCGCGCTTTGAGATTGAGGCGATGGGTGCGATTGCGTTGAATGACGCGACGAAACCCGGTCCTAAACGGTTGCGGGAAATTCAAAATATCCTGAAAGAACAAGATATCCGGTGTGTTTTTTCAGAACCGCAGTTTAATCCGCGTCTGATCAAAGCAATCTCCAGTGGACTGGATATTCGCATCGTGACGCTTGATCCGATGGGAACCACTCTGGCAACGGGTCCGGCACTTTACGGCGGGGTGATGCGTGGGATTGCTGAGGCAATGGTGGCATGTCTTGAGTAAGCTATAGTTCGCTGTGTCCGCCATCTTCTCTGGGCCGGACCAGCGCCAGACCGACAAACATCATCGCCAGCGCCGCCCATATCCACCCCGAATGCCGCTCGCCAAGGATGACCATGCCCCAAAATACACCAGATAACGTGACGATGTAGCCGATCTGTGCGGCGAATACCGCGCCACCTTTATCAATCACCCAGACCAGGCCGAGATAACAGGCGATATGCAGCAGCCCCATCGCAATCAAAGAGACCTCCACGCCGCTCCACGGCGAAAGATCAACCCAGCCGCCTGTTGCGATCACGGCAGGCAAGACCAGCAACACGGCTGCCCAGCTTAACCCGGTCATAATGCACAGCGCGTCGCAGCCTTTTGGCTTCCACTTGTCGACGATCACATTTTCGGACGCGTAAGAGAGCGCAACGATCAGTGCCAACAGTACCCAAAAGGCATCGCCCGGCTTTGGCAGGCTGGTCTGTGGTATCGCGATCAACATGACAGCGCCCGCACCAAGCAACAGGCCCATCACGCGTCGCCATTGCGGTTTTTCAAGACCGACAAGCCAGCTCAGCAAAAGCGTCAACATAGGCACAATCGCATTCAAGATCGCAACAATGCCAACCGGCAAGTGCTTGATTGTAATGTAGGAAAGTGTATTCGGCAACGCGGTGCCAACGATCCCGCAAACAAGGTAGAACACCAATGCCGGGCGTCCCAATGGCAGACTTTTCCGCATCAGAACCATTGCCAACGTCGTCAAAAAAGCGCCCATCACAGCGGTGATCAATGTGATACCAAGCGGATCATGCCCTGTGGAAGTCGCGAATTTTGACAGCAGATACGTCGCCCCCCAACCGACGCCGACCGCCACACAAACACCGCGCAATACAGCAACGGACGGCGGAGCGGTTACATCAGTCATCACTCGATACCATCAAAAATCTTTCAAACTCACATCGCGCGGCGCGCTGGATTGCTTCTCATAATGCTTGAGAATCCGCCACCGCAGGGACGGCCAAGCAAACGCGATCCCGAACATGAAGATTACAAGCCCAAACACCAGCACATTCTGTAAAAACGCCAACGAAACCAACGTCACGAGGATCAGGGCAATCATACAGACATCGAAATTGCCAAAGAAAAACCGTCCCAACGGTCCCTTTGCCGAGGCACTGCTATCACCGGGCAGTTCGCAAGCCTGTGCAAACAGGAATGGCGGAAACGCCATCCAACGCACCCACCACAATACCGCCAGCGGCTGCTTATTCGACGGATCAGCCTCAAGCGCCGCCGATGCGCTGTGGCGCGCTCCGGCGAAGTCCATGTTGTAGAATTGTGAGATCGACAACAAGAACAAGCGATGCTGATCGCCGCCGTGGCGTTCCATATCTTTGCGGATCAAGCCTTCTGACTGGACAAAATCACCTTTGTTCAACGCGATCTGCCGCGCCAGAGCATCAACCAAATCTCCATTCGCCGGATTATCGCGCAGAGCATCGAGATAGTTTTGCGCACGGTGGATCGCCCCGAAAACGCACTCTGCCCGCCCGCAATAATAGAGATAGAGATCGCGATGATACGGAAAATCAGCCTTTAAGCGCGCAAGTTCAGGACGGATAAGGTCAGCGTCATCCTGCGCGATGATGCTGTTCAAGCGCAGCACTCGAAAATCCACCACATCCGGCCAGCGCGCCGCGAAGCGTCCGGTCAACTCCAAAACCTTTGCATGATTGCCGCGCCCATATGCAATCTCCACCAACAACACATGTGCGCGCATGTTATCAGCATTATTTTCAAGGGCGTCATAAACGATCTTCTCAGCAGCATTGAAGTTACCTGCCGTCAGGAACGCCCGTGCGGAATTCAGCGGGTCAGACATATCCGCCACCATCAATAATCACGAAGCGCGACGCGCCTATCAAGCCTACGGGCCAGCATAGCGGCAACTCTCCAGTGAAATGAAAGCATCAGCAAAAGATGAATCGGAATTGCGCTGTAGATAAACAGCACCCCTATTGGCCCGATTAAATTACCGAGGAGTCCCGCCACAACGGTCATCGGCCAAAGTGCAAGCGGCAAAAATATCAGGGATATGACGGTTGCATAGACCTTTCCAAGATATGCCACGCCGGTCCGCCATAGAAGATATATCAAATGCACATACAAAACAGGGGGGTAGTACATCAAGTACGAGCTGATAATCACTCTCTTCTCCAACCGCCTCGGCATCGCAGCCAGTGTGATCCGGGCATGGCGTCGGGCGCTTTTCAAGCGGCAGAGCATCAATTGATTATAGGCAAATTCAGAATGAATCGTTGCACCATTGCCATCAAGGGAAGCTGCTTTTCGCAGATATGGTTCCGCACGAAGGTATGCACCGATATTATTGAGTGTCACAGAATGTGTGACTGCTGAATCCAGTTCGGGACCAACAAATTCAGATTGGAATTTGTTAAGCAGTGTATCCAATTCAGGCACGGTTCCGTGAAAAGAAACATACAGCATCTTTTGCATCTGGAAGCCGTCCCAACTTCCTGAGAAGTGTTGCTCAAAGAAATCGAGCGCGGTCTTCCATTCCGTTTTTAAATGCAAGTGTTGCAGCGACATAATCTCAAACTGGCGCAACAAGATGTGATCGGGATGCTCCGCAATAAAAAGACGTGCCTTGTTAAGCGCACCGCGATGATCCTTCTTATGCAGAGTACAAAGCACCAGAATTGCTTTGGCATCAGCGTCGTAAGGATCATCAGACAAAATATTCAGGAGCAATTTTTCGGCGGATTGGAGGTTTCCAGCAGTCACCATTGCAATTGCAGTCTGCAAACGTCCTGACACGCCCTATCGTCCATACTTCTTCAAAAACGCCGCCAAATCATCATACAAGCCGTCTTTATTGGCATATTCTGCGAAGTTTTGCGCCTGCCCCAGCCATTCACCGACACTTGAGCGGACTTCGGTGAATGCCTCATTGAAATAGTCGTCGTTCAGAGGGGAGAGGTCTTCCTCGGAGGTGCTTTCCTCAATCGCGTAATCGGTCGCGGTTTCGACCAGTGCTTCCAGATCTGCCCCGGAAAACCCGCTGCTGCGCTTGACGATTTTATCGACCGACAGGCCCGCCGCAACGGGGCGTTCCTCAAGCAGGCCTTTCAGAATAAACGCCCGCGCAACCTTATCTGGTGGTGGCACAAAGATGGTGCGATCAAAGCGGCCAGGTCTGCGGAATGCGGAATCCAATGACCAAGGCACGTTTGTCGCGCCCAAGAACAGAATTCCCTCATTCTCACCTGAGAACCCGTCCATCTCGTTCAGCAGCGTCGACACCACAGTGCTGACGGAATGGTTGCTGTCGAATTGCCGACGCTGGGCCAGCGCCTCAATCTCATCGAAGAACAACACGACCGGCTTTGATTTGCGGGCCTCGTCAAATATCCCGGTGATCCGCTTTTCTGCGTTGCCGACATATTGGTCCAGCACATCGGCGGCGCGGATGTTTTGGAAATGTGCATTACATTCTGTCGCCAGCGCCCGCGCCATCATTGTCTTGCCACAACCGGGCGGGCCGTACATCAGCACACCACCACCCGCTTTGCGTTTGAATTTTTTAAACAGACCACTGTCTTTGAACGGATTGATGATTTTCCGGCGCACTTGCCGTTTCACATCTTCCAGGCCGCCGATATCGTCGAAGGTGATTTTCGGTCCTGCGATCTTGACACGCTCGCCATTCGGACCCCGGTGCAGGGACACAACATTCGACGCCGCCTCCGCGCCGGATGCCGGACTCCAGAGCGCGGCAAGCTGCGGTGCGTCGGCATCTTCGAGCAACGAAGCGGCTTTTTCGCGCAATTCATCCGACGGAACCGCCTCCGCATTCAATTGTCCAAGCGCTGCAACTATAACCGAGCTGTCCGGCGCGTTACCCAACATCACGAGCAAGGCATTAAATGTTGCAGGAATGCCCGGATTCGCCTTTGCAAGGTCAACAAGCCCTTGCAGATCATCAGAAATCGGAGTTGCCATGCGGGTTTGCGCCCTCTTTGTTGTGTTTCACAACCAATATACTAACGGCGTAAATCTTTAAACTATGCAAAATTTTCCGGCCATACCCTAAAGTGGGTTTTGTTCCATAGAATGCGGTCACAAATGCTCACGCGAATGCGCCGCGAGTTGAAAGGCTGTACCCTTTCAAACCACCCCAACCGTCGTAAATCTCTACTCATCGCAAGGGGCAAACCCGCCCCAACAGCCTAAGGAGACAGACATGAAAACGACTCTTAAAGCCGCCGCACTTGTTCTTGCAGGTTTCGCTGTAACCGCTACGCCTTCGATTGCAAAGGATAACGCTGGTGGTGAAGCGCAAGCGAAGATCGCACAAATCCTAAAGCAACAGCAGAAGGCGAACACACAGCACACGGCGCAAAGCACAAAGCAGGTCAAAACCCAGCAACAGCGCGTCTTGTCCACTTCGATGCCGTTAAACAGCTTTGAGCGTGCACATCGTAACATTCGTTCGACGCAGACCCTGCACAAATTCGGTGGTCGTTAATCTTGAAACGTAACGGCACAAAATGCCGTGAAACCAAAACGATAGAGCATTGTGCGCAGCCGTGAATGATGTGCGATGCTCTATCGAAAACTATAACTTTTCCCCTAGCGTCGTCAAAAACTGTTCCGTCATAGCCCGGTCCGGATACCCAATCCGGCCACCGGGCTTTTGACATTTGAGCGCGGCAGCGGCATTGGCGAATTTTATCGCGGAACGCGTCTCGCGGCCTTCAGCCAGACCAAGCGCAAATGCGCCATGCCAGACATCCCCCGCACCAAGCGTATCAACCGCCTTGATCCTGAAAGCAGGGATGTGGTGAATGGTGTTCGCTTGCATGTAAGTCACGCCATTGGCCCCGTCGGTGACGCATATCCATGCGGAACTTTGCGCCGCGATGACAGCCAAGCCCTCTGCGAAGTCATTTGATCCCGTCAAACCGGTCAAACCCTGTGCGGAAAACGCGATATGTGACGCCTGTGTCAGATTTTCCATATCAACCGGATGCTCCGCATCGACAACACCGGGAATATTTCGCTCATCTGCAAGTGCGAGCATGGCGCGTGTCAGAACAGGATCACGGTTATCGGTGAGGATCGCATCACAGGGCGGTACGGCGGATGATTCTATCGTGGCATCGAGTTCAGCGCCTCGGAAATTTACGATTTGGCGCTCCCCTGACGCATCGATCAGCACCGATGAGAATGAGGATTTCCCGCCAACACTGCGGTGAATGAGCGATGTATTAACATATTCTGCTTTCAAGTCGGCCATGATCATGTCGCCGATTTGATCATCCCCGATCTTGGCGATCAGCCGCGCATCGCCGCCCAATCGTGCGATAGCGACCGCCGCGTTCGCGCCGCCACCGCCGCCCATGCAAGCGGCTCCCTCCGCGCGGTATTTCTCGGCGCTGTCCGGCATTTCCGTGACGTTCATAACAAAATCAACAGTCGCGAGACCCGCCACAAGAATCCTAGCCAACGCCCTGCTCTCCATCCGGCTGTGAGGGCACCCGTTTTAAAGCCCCCCGAAGCAACATTATTGACGTAATCGATTTCACCTGTTTTTTTCAATCTCAGTCCAAACGGTGCAGCGCCGGAATGTTTTTGTGCGCGCATTAAAAAAATGGGCATGGGAGTAAGAGAATGTTGAATCGCCGTAAATTTACGACCGCCGCAACGATTGCTGCCGCCGGTTTTTTCGCCGCAGCGACTGTTACACCGGCGCTGGCCGACTATCCTGAACGTCCGATCACGCTGATCGTGCCTTGGGGTGCGGGTGGTGGAACGGATGCCACCGGACGCATGATCGCCGGCCTTCTTGAAGATGAGCTGGGCAAGCCCGTGACCGTCGTTAACCGTACCGGAGGCAGTGGCGTTGTGGGCCACTCCGCAATCGCGAATGCCAAACCTGACGGCTATACCATTGGTGTTGCCACCGTTGAGATCGGCATGATGCACTGGGCGGGCCTGACCGAGCTGACCGGAGAAGATTACACGCCCATCGCGCTTTACAATTTCGACCCTGCGGGCCTGATCGTCAGCGCCGACAGTGAGTGGGAAACAGCCGAGGACGTTGTCGCGGCAGTCAAGGCGAACCCCGGCAAGCACAAGGCATCAGGCACCGGACAAGGCGGAATCTGGCATCTGGCTTTGGCAGGAATGCTGGCGGACGCGGGTGCGGCCCCTGATGCGGCCCCTTGGGTTCCCTCAAAAGGCGCGGCCCCCGCGCTGCAAGAGCTTGCAGCGGGCGGTGTTGATATCGTGACGCCATCGGTTGTCGAGGGCGCTGCGCTGATCGAAGCGGGTAAAGCCAAGGCACTGGCCGTTATGTCTGATGAGCGCCTTGGCGCGTTCGCAGACGTACCGACGCTAAAGGAAGCAACAGGTTCCGACTGGACAATGGCAGCATGGCGCGGGATTGCCGGGCCAAAAGGTATGCCTGAGGAAGCGACCGAGAAACTGACTGCGGCGCTTGAAAAAGTGTGGAAGTCGGATGAATTCCAAGACTTCATGAAAGGCCGTGGTTTTGGTCTGGTCTGGAAGCCGGGCGATGAGTTCGCACAATGGATGAAAGACAGTGACGCTTCGCTCGGTTCGGTTATGAAAGCCGTTGGCCTCGCAAAGTAACGCATTCTCTCGAACGGTGAGTGGGCAAATGCCCTCTCACCGCATTCTTTACGAGGTAGTTATGCGTTTCAACGATGCGGTTTTTGGAGTTATCCTCATTATCTTCGCGATTGCGGTGATTTTCCACACGACCACCTTCCCCAGTCTTTACGGTCAGGAATACGGGCCGGATCTGTTCCCGATCATCATTGTCAGCGGCCTCGCGCTCTGCGGTGTTATCCTGATTGTGCGCGGCTTTGCCTCGCGTTCGAGCGTGCCCCTTATTCAGTTGGACGACTGGGCCGACGACCGGAGCACTGTGATTAACGTCATATTGCTGATCGGCGCGATGGTCTTTTATATCCTTTGTTCCGAGTGGCTGGGCTTTGTCATTACCGCAATGCTGATCCTTACAATTCTGATGATCCGGCTCGGATCAGGCTTTCTGACAAGCATGATTACCGCCGTGATTGTAACGCTGGTGATCCATTCACTATTCGCCAAAATATTACTCGTGCCCTTGCCTTGGGGCTTGCTGCAACCGGTGGCGTGGTAGGGACTGATATGGATACGATCCTCAAAGCCTTCGCACTGGTCACCGAACCCTATACGCTTGGCGTGATGCTGATGGCGGCGATGTTCGGGCTGTTTGTCGGGGCGATGCCCGGTCTGACCGCGACGATGGCCACCGCGCTCTTGATCCCCTTCACGTTCTTCATGGACCCCGTGCCCGCCATCGCCGTGATCGTCACCGCCGTGGCCACAGCGATCTTTGCGGGGGATATCCCCGGCGCGCTGCTGCGTATTCCCGGCACGCCCGCATCGGCGGCCTATTGCGATGAGAGCTATGCGATGACGCAGAAGGGTCTGGCAGAGAGGGCGCTGGGGATCGGGCTTGTTACGTCGGTCATCGGGGGGCTGACGGGGGCGGTGGTGTTATCGTTCAGCGCACCCGCGCTGGCGGAATTTGCGATACAATTCTCATCGTTTGAGTATTTCTGGCTGGCCTGTCTGGGCCTGTCCTGCGCCGTCATCATTTCGACCGGATCGACGATCAAGGGCTTTGTCTCCCTGCTCATCGGCCTTTTCATCGCCACTATCGGCATCGATGGCACAGCGGGGCATCCGCGCTTTACCTTCGGCAGCATCGAATTAATGGGCGGGGTCAGCTTTATCCCCGCGATGATCGGCATGTTTGCGATATCGGAGGTGTTGCGCTACGTCGCCTCGACGCGCAAGCCCCTGCCCGTGCCGCAGCAATCAATGGGCAGTGTGTTCGGCGGCCTTGGCCCGATTTTGCGTAAGTATAAAACGAATGTCGTGCAGGGCAGTTCTATCGGTGCGGTGGTCGGTATTTTGCCAGGCGCGGGGGCGGATATTGCGGCGTGGATCAGCTATGCGCTGGCCAAGAAACGCTCGAAAACACCGGAAAAATTCGGCACGGGTCACCCTGAAGGTCTCGTAGCGGCGGGTTCAGCCAATAACGCCAGCGTCGCAGGGGCATGGGTGCCAGCCATCGTCTTTGGTATTCCCGGCGACTCCATCACCGCCATCGTCATCGGCGTGTTGTATATGAAGGGTATGAATCCCGGTCCGATGGTATTTGTGACCAATCCCGAACTTATCTACGCCGTCTTTATCGCTTTTTTCATCGCCAATCTGGCGCTGCTGCCGCTGGGTTTTGTGGCTATCAGGATGTCACGGCAAATCCTGAAAGTCCCGCAGCGTGTTTTGATGCCGATCATTTTGATGTTCTGCATTGTGGGGGCATTTGCGATCAACAACACCGTATTCGGTGTCACCGTCATGCTGATCCTTGGGGTGCTCGCCTATATTATGGAGGAGAACGGGTTCCCCGTGGCCCCGGCAATCCTTGGCATCGTGCTGGGCAGTATGATTGAGGACAATTTCATGGCCTCGATGATCAAGGCGGATGGCAGTCTGTCTGGCTTTTTCTCCCGCCCCATCGCCGCAACACTGGGAGTTGTGACCATCCTTTTATGGACGGCCCCGATTATTCTGGCACTGAAACGTATGGTGCAAAGCAAGCGGCAACCCCAAAGGTAGCCGCTGGCGGTTTACATTCCTTCCGGCCCGCGACTGATGGCGGCGACACCTGTGCGGCTGACATCGACCAGTCCCAATGGGCGCATGAGATCGACAAAGGCGTCGATCTTGTCCGGCGCGCCCGTCAATTCAAACACAAAGCTCTCAAGCGTCGCGTCAACAACCTGCGCACGGAAAGCGTCTTTCAGGCGCAAAGACTCCACCCGGTGCTCGCCCGTGTTGGCAACTTTCACCAGCGCCAGTTCCCGCTGCACACTTGGCCCCTCGGATGTCAGGTCGCGCACGCGGTGTATCGGGATCATGCGGTCAAGCTGCGCCTTGATCTGTTCCAGCACCATCGGCGTTCCGGTTGTTACGACCGTGATGCGCGAGAGATGTCCGGTGTGATCTGTCTCGGTAACCGTAAGGCTTTCAATATTGTAGCCGCGTCCTGAGAACAGCCCGATCACGCGCGCGAGAACACCGGCCTCGTTATCGACCAACACTGAAAGGGTGCGCCGTTCTTCGCCTTCCGGCAGATTCGAGCGGAGGTGATAGGCACTGTGGCTGCTGCTGCCGCGTTTGAGATCCATGACTGGCGCCCTCTTTCTTAATTCTCAAATATCTTTGCGTCGGCACATCCGGCCAACGACGCGCGCGGGAAGAATGCCGCTACGTCGTCACCGCATACGCCGGATTTTTGAATCCTGTCCGGCGAGACCCGCCCGATCAACCCGCGCAAATCCGCCTTGCTATCTCCAGATACCGCCTTGAAATCATCAGGCGCAACCGACACTGATTTGGCGGGCATGATCTTCACCGACAGCGTGGTGCCAACGAAGAACCCCTCTTCGGCCCAACTTCCGTTGGGGTCGATCAGGTTCGGCAGAAGTTTGCCGCTGGCGGGTTGGAAGGAGACGGGTACGGGCAGCTCCTCGCCGCAGACATATGCGCCCTCAAACAATGCGTCGGTGCGCGAGGGGGCCAGCCCGCCCACGCATTCCTTCGCCTTCACACCCTCCGGCCCGGTGCGCACGCGTACAGCGGAAATCGCGTAGCCGTCCCCGGATTTTTGCAGGAACCCGAAATCGGACCCCTGCTCAATCTCCGGCCCGCCGATCAGCGCATCAAACCCGATCAGGTCAGGCGCGGCACCGGATGGTCCCGCGCGCAAGATGATCAGGGTCGGCTCGTTCGCAAAGGCGGGTGCCGCCATCGCGATAACCAGTGCAGCAAGACAAAACCGCTTCATCATACCATCACCGCGCCGTCGCTTTTGATCGCGTTGCTGATCTCTTCTTCATCCGCATCGCCCAGCAACATGTCGTTATGCGCCTTACCGCTTGGGATCATCGGGAAGCAGTTTTCGTGCTTTTCAACGAGGCAATCGAAAATCACGGGTTGATCAACCTTGATCATCTCATCAATCGCCCCGTCCAGATCGCCCGGCTTATCGCAGCGCAGCCCGACGCAGCCGAATGCCTCAGCCAGCTTAACGAAGTCCGGCAAAGCCTCGGAATAGCTACTGGAATAGCGCTCGCCGTGCAGCAGTTCCTGCCACTGGCGCACCATGCCCAAACGTTCGTTGTTGAGGATAAAGATCTTGATCGGCAGGCGGTATTGCACCGCCGTGCTCATCTCCTGCATCGTCATCAGAAAGCTGGCCTCGCCCGCGACATCGACAACCAGACTGTCAGGATGCGCCATTTGCACCCCGACCGCCGCTGGAACGCCATAGCCCATCGTCCCCAGCCCGCCGGAGGTCATCCAGCGGTTCGGCGCGTTGAACGGGATGTACTGCGCCGCCCACATCTGGTGCTGCCCAACCTCGGTCGTGACGTAGTAATCGCCATGATTTTGCATCGCCGCCGCCAATCTCTGAACCGCATATTGCGGTTTAATAAGCGTGTCGGAGTTCTTGAAGTTGAAGCACTTCTTCGCTTGCCATTCCGCAATGATCTTCCACCAATCCGCAACACCCGCCTGATCGGTCTTGGCACCGCGCGAGCGGAAGATGCGGATCATGTCCTCAAGTACATGCGCGACATCGCCAACAATCGGAACGTCCGCGCGGACGTTCTTGTTGATCGAGCTTGGGTCAATGTCGATATGGATTTTCTTCGAGTTCGGCGCGAACGCGTCCAGCCGCCCGGTGATACGATCATCAAACCGCGCACCGACGCAGATCATTACGTCGCAATCATGCATCGCCCAGTTCGCCTCATACGAACCGTGCATACCCAGCATCCCAAGCCATTTGTCACCCGACGCCGGATACGCGCCCAGACCCATCAGTGTCGACGTGACCGGAAAACCCGTCGCATCGACCAGATCACGTAGCAATTGGGAGGCTTGCGGGCCGGAGTTGATGACCCCGCCGCCCGTGTAGAACAGCGGCTTCTTCGCCGCTTCCATCAGCTCAACCGCCGCCTGGATCGATGATGCCTCGGCCTTGACACGCGGATTATACGCGCGCGGCTTCACGTTGCGCGGCGGTGTATAGTTGCCGTCGGCGAACTGAACATCTTTCGGGATATCTACCAGAACCGGACCGGGTCGCCCGTGTGTGGCAACGAAAAACGCCTCGTGCATCGTCTCGGCCAGTTCATCCGTATCTTTGACGAGCCAGTTATGCTTGGTGCAAGGGCGTGTGATGCCGATGGTGTCGGCCTCCTGAAACGCGTCATTGCCGATCATGAATGTCGGAACCTGACCTGTCAGACAGATCATCGGGATCGAATCCATCAACGCGTCTTGCAAGCCCGTGACCGCATTGGTCGCGCCGGGACCGGAAGTCACCAGAACAACGCCGGGCTTTCCGGTCGAGCGTGCATAGCCCTCGGCGGCATGGGTCGCGCCCTGCTCGTGCCGGACAAGAACGTGCTTGATGCTGTTTTGCTTAAAAAGCTCGTCATAGATCGGCAGGACCGCGCCGCCGGGATACCCGAACACCACTTCAACGCCCTGATCGATCAAAGCCTTAATAACAATCTCTGCACCGGTCATTGTATCGGACATTGGAGTCTTCCTTCCTTGGTCGTCCCGCCCGCGAGGGGCATTTTCAGCATAAAAAAAGGGCCCTCCCGGACCCTGACACGCGCATCGCCTCCGGGACGGTCACTCCGTCCGGCTCACGATACGCAATCTCACCACTAGAATCGTCATCTTGGTACTTTCATGTGTTAAGCATTAGTGTCGTACCCAGCCCGTCTATTACGGTCAAGCGTTGAATCGCGGTTTCGACTTTTGGAATGGTGAGTATACTGGAGCATCGCTTTCAGAAAGGCTGGTCCATGAAAATGAAGCTCCTTGGCCGTACAGGTGTTCAGGTCTCGCAATTATGCTTTGGCACGATGTCTTTCGGCGGGGATGCCGATGAGGAGGAGTCGGGGCGCATGTATGCCGCGTGTCGGGATAAAGGCATCAACTTCTTTGATTGTGCTGATGGTTACACGCGCGGAGCGGCGGAGAAGATTCTCGGCAAGCTGATGGCGGGTGAGCGTGATGATCTGGTCATCACCTCGAAATGCGCGGTGCCGATGGGGGATGATGTCAACGCGCGGGGTGGTAATCGGCGGCATATCCTCAAGGCCGTCGAGGATTCGCTGCAACGGCTTGGCACGGACCGCCTCGACGTTTTGTTTATGCATCGATGGGATGCGAACACGCCGTTGGAGGAAACTCTGCGGGCGTTGGAGAAATTGGTCGCCGACGGCAAAGTGCTGTATTTGGGGGCCAGCAATTATGCCGCTTGGCAGGTTGCAACGGGCCTTGGCATCTCCGCCCGCATGGGCTGGCCCCGCTTTGATGTGATCCAGCCGATGTATTCGCTGGTCAAGCGTCAGGTGGAAGCCGAAATCCTGCCCCTTGCCCGTGCGGAAAACCTTGGGGTTATCACCTACTCCCCCGTCGGCGGCGGGTTGCTGAGCGGTAAGTATAATGCCGGAAACCGGCCTGATGTGGGGCGGATCGCCAACAATCCTGAATACACCAAGCGGTATCGCGAAGACTGGGTGTACGATGTGGCCGAACAATTCACCGATTTTGCGAAAGCGCAAGGCGTGCATCCGGTATCGCTGGCCGTGGCGTGGGTGGCCGCAAATGAGGATGTGACATGCCCGATTATTGGTGCGCGCTCGCTGGAACAATTGTTGCCGTCTCTTGATGCCGCAGAAACTGCGATGCCCGCCGACCTGCGTGCTGAAATTACCGCCCTGTCACGCACGCCAGCGCCCGCGACGGACCGCCTTGAAGAGTTGGGATAGGCGGGGTATTTGGTCGTATAAGTTTCAAAGGTATCCGCTTAACCGATGAAGACGACAACAACGGCTCATGTTCGACAGGGGACGCGCAGCAGCGTAGTTTTCTGCGTTCCTCCGCCGCTTCCCGCGATTGCGACAGCGGGCGGGATCGGGGCAAGTGGAAACGGTCGCTTTATCTGATTGAACAAATAAAAAGCATTTTCCGCGAGTTTACAGAGGAGTTGAAATATCGCTATCTCTGCAAGGCGTCGCCACCCGCTTGCTGGGCGTTGTCAGCTACCTGTTTAGCGCCGGCACCGTGTTGAAAGACGGCGACACACTGGGCGTGAATGAGGATGAGCGGTTTAGTATTGAAATGAAGAATGAGGGCCGAGTGCTTTTGCTGACGATTGAGGCTGACCAATAATGATCAAACTGCCTGACGATATAATTGTTCCGGATATTCTGGCGCGGCATCGGGTTCCGGGGGTGGCATTGGTGCGTCTGGATACGCCGGGTATGCCCGATACGCCCGCCACGCCGGGGTGCTGGCTGGGGGGTAAGCCGCGCCTGCCCGCGCATATCCCGTGGCCGACGGCTGATTTAGAAGGGCTGAGTGCACCACTGCCGATGCATCATATGTGTCAGCTTGATCTGTCGCAATTGCCCAAACTGGAGGGATTTGCCGGAGTGCCGGATAAGGGGCATCTGATGTTCTTTTTTGAGCCTATATACATTATTGAATTTACGAATTTCGATAGCCCCAAGGCTTCGCGTGTTATTTATGTGGAAGAAGATCTTGATGATGTTCCTCTCCGCTGTCCGCCGCCTCAGCCGGAAATTCCTGAAGAAAATAGGCATAGAAATAATCGTGAAGCAAAAGGCGTGTTTCCCTACGCACCGATTTCAGCGCAAGTGGTGGATACATATCCTGTTCATCATGATATTGATACAAATGAAATAAGAGAACTTGATGAGATAGAGACAGAAGAATATAGTGAAGCGTATTCATTTTATTGGTCAAAAATAGATAAGAGCGATAAAATGGAGGGATATGAGAAAAACGCTTTACAACAAGCAGGGGTTTTTTGGCTGGGGGCGAACGCAAAAAACGATGAATTCACGAGAATTTTGTACATTCAAAGCAATAAAATTGACAATTTTAAAGTAGGTGATGAGCATTCTTTGGGTTATAAAATAGAATATTATGATTTATTCATGAAAAACTTCAATATGGCCCAATCTTATTTTGTAAATGGCTCAGCAAGTTGATGATATCATAGATATTAATTTCACGAGCATTGGCAGTCCTACTTTAGAGCAGAGTCTTAATGATGATGACAGAAATGAGGGCCGAGTGCTTTTGCTGATGATTGAGGCTGACCAATGATCAAACGTAACCGGCCGCTCTGCACCGCCTTGCGAATTGGTCCTGTAACCTGCGATTTGTGTCCTTAATGACGTCGTTAAGGACGTCTTTTGAGGTAGGGACATGGTTCAGGAGTTGCTGGTTGGTCCGGAGCGGCGGCGGCGCTGGTCGGATGAGCAGAAAATGGCGATTGTCGTCGAGGCGGCATCGGGCGATGCTTCGGTATCGGATGTTGCGCGGCGTCACGGGATTTCCCGTCAG
>CALFAK010000072.1 GCA_937948985.1 uncultured Neomegalonema sp.
CCTCAACCATATCCGGCGGATCATGCAGCGCATAGAGCGCCATCTCGTGGCAATCCTTCAGCACAAAATCCACCGGATGCCGCCCGCGATCCCTGTGACCGGGCGGTTTTCCGGGCCGCATCGGCGCGATGTATTTGCCTGTCTCAGCCCGCGCCGACAGCCTTTTCGCTTCCCAACGCGCCAACCGCCGCGCCTGTTTCGGCACATCCCCCAGCGCCAGATGCAAAGCCTTCAACCGTCGCATCAGATGCGCCGCATTCACCGCATCATCAGGCGAGATCACGACAACAGGCTCAACCACCTGCACTTCGTCAAAGAACCGGATATCGGCTGTGGTTTGCGCCCCTTCACAGACGAACGCGCCTTGAAAGATTTGCGCGCATCAAACAGCGCAAATGCCGGAATCCGGGCGGTATCTTTAGAACGGCTCACAATCACAGACACAGGCCCGCGCGGCACAGTCACACCCGCCTCGATCTTGAAAACCACCTTCACCACCACGACCAACCGCCGGAACGCCGCCTCGGCGGGCCGCAAAACCCGCCAAATCTCCGTCCGCACGTGCCTCGGCAGCACAGCACCATCGCCCGCCATAACGAGCAACGCGGCAACCATCCGCAGCAGCGCCTCCCGTTGGCGGTCTATGCCCAGTGTCCAGTTCATGTGGTGCTAAATGTATCCTTCTTCGTTATCAATGAAACATCAAATAGAACCATATAGGAACAAATGTCAAGCGCACGCTGAAAAATACACGACAATAGCGTGAAAAAATTCCTGCCTGACACCAGTCACCCTCAACACAGAGCGGTACAATTTTTCCCTGCCCGCAACGCGAACAGAACGCCTCAATCAACAATTTCACTGCACCCTGTTACACTGCGAAAAAACTTTGCACGCTTTACAAATGCCAAGCCGTCCAACACGATGCGGCCATGTTTGACGACGCTCCCCCGCCCCGTGCGCTGTGTACCGATTGTGGCATTTCCCGCACCGATGAACCCAAACGCTGCGGGCGTGCCTGTCAGTTCATCAAGCCGGACTATCCCGCCCTTGAGGCGCAAACCCACGGTCGCACGCGCGATCCGGCACGTGGGGACGAACTGCATTTCGGCCCCTATACCCGCCTCCTGAAAGCCCGCCTTGCACAGCCGCTGGAGGGAGCGCAATGGACGGGGATTGCGACACGCACGGCGGCCCGGTTGTTGGAGACGGGGGCGGTTTCGGGCGTCCTGACCGTAAAACCCGACCCGCGCGACCGCTGGCGGCCCGTGCCGACACTTGTGACGCGGGCAGAGGATATGGCGGGCGTGCGCGGGATGCGGATGGGCTACGCGCCGCTGCTGGCTCTGCTGGAACCGGCGATTGCGGCGGGGCACAAGCGACTGGCCGTGATCGGCATCCCCTGCCAGATTTACGCGCTGCGGGCGCTGGAGAGGGAGTTGGGTCTGGAGCGCCTCTACGTCATCGGCACGCCTTGTTCGGACAACACCACGACGAAAAATTTCCACACCTTCCTCTCACTGCTGTCGGATGCGCCCGGGACGATTTCGTATCTCGAATTCCGCGCGGATTTCAAAGTCGAGCTGCGCTTCGATAATGGCGATCATCGCGAGATACCATTCCTCAGCCTGCCGATCTCTGACCTGCCGTCCGACTTTTTCCCCGTCACCTGCCGCACCTGCGTGGATTACACCAACAGCCTCGCCGATCTCGTGGTCGGCTATATGGGCGGTGAGGGCGAACAATGGCTTATCGTGCGCAATGAGCGCGGGCAGGAATTGGTCGACCTGCTGGGCGAGGAATTGATCGCCGAACCGCCCGGTGACAAAGGCAAACGCGCGGGATCAGTGAAGGGCTTTATCGCCAATACCGGGCGCGCGGCGGGCGGAATGCCCCTGCGCCGGATGCCGAATTGGCTGCGCCCCATCGTCAGCTGGCTGATGCCCCGCGTCGGACCAAAAGGGTTGGAATTCGCCCGCGCCCGTGTCGAGATGAAAGCCGCCGAAACCGTCCTCCATCTGCGCCGCGACCACCCCGCGAAGATGAAGCACATGATCCCGCCCCATGTGTGGCGGCTGCTCAAACCCTATGGAATAGAGCGGGGCGATCAGGAATAACCGCCCTCTGAATCACACTCAGCTTTCTGTGAGTGTCGGAAACTCACGCTCAAACGTGCCGCCTTCGGTATCCGTGGCGATCACACGCAACACCCCCGCACCGTTCTCCGTATATTTGAACCGGAATGACGGGTCTTCGCTCAGCGAGATACCGCCCGACATCCGCATTACAAGCTCGTCGCCCTGCATAACCTCGACCGTATCGACGAAATGTGCGGGAATGAACAGCTGCGTAATCTGGTTCATTTGCAAGCCCGAATTATTCGGATGGCGCACCATCAGTTGGGCTTCGCGCTTACCGCCGGATTGAACAGGCGCGGTTTCCCCGTGATTGAAAAAGCGGACCTTCATTTTGCCGAGACTGGCCAGCGCCGCATCCATATCCTTGCCCGCCGGAGCCGAACATCCACCCGATGCCTTTACAAAACGCCCGATCATATAAATTTCGCCGTCTGCCGTTTCGGCCAGCGCGCGCACGTTGGAATACGCGTTCACGCGCATCCGCGTTTCCATATCGATCTCGCCATAAGAGGGTCCGAACTCAAATTCGGCGGCCACAGGCGCGGGGTTTTCATCAATGATGAAAGTCAGTTTGACAAAATCCAGATCACTGTCCGCTTTTTCGCGCACGGTAATCGGCACAGTCGCCGCATCATGCGCGCGGTACGGGGCGTCGATCTCAAGAAACGCACTGCCATCGCGGATTTGCGCATCCCCGACAATATCCGCCTTCATTTCGTCCCACGTCTCACTGGGCAGCATTGGATTTCTGATTGCATCAGAGGCCATTGCAGCCGTCATATAGCCCGCACAAGCAACAGTGAGTAAAACCGTTCGCATAAACATCGTGATCCTCCCAGTCATTCCGACAGACCGTATTCTTTACCCTGCGTCATGCCACAAAACGGCCCCTTTAAACAATCACATTTTTGGAATGTGAATTAAGCCCGCTCTCTTAAAATAACTCAAATCCGCTAAAATCGGGGAATCCCATGTATGAACTGCTGCTGGCCGTTTGCATAAATGCCAATCCTGCACAATGCATGGAGCGTCGCCTGCCGCTTGGCGAAGAGATGAACATGATGCGCTGTATGCGCGAAGGGCTGGTCCATGCACAAAAATGGGCGGACGCGCATCCCGATCTTGAGTTGAAACAATGGCGCTGCGTTAAGCCGCAAGAGGCCGCCGCAGGGCCGCTTGAGACATTTTCAGTGACCGAAGTTGCCAAGGGAGTGTTCGTGCATCGCGGACAGCACGCGATTCCGTCGGCACAGAACCTCAATGACACCTCGAATATCGGCTTCATAATCGGCGGAGATTCTGTCGCGGTGATTGACGCGGGCGGTTCGGCATTAATCGCCGGGGCGCTGCTGGCACAAATCAGAGAAGTAACCGACAAGCCCGTCAAATACCTGATCCTCACACATATGCACCCCGATCACGTGCTGGGCGCGAAAGTATTCAAGGATGCGGGCGCGACGGTGATCGGTCACAAAAAACTGGATCGCGCCCTGAAAGCGCGGGCGCAGACCTACGAGGACAATCTCAAACGCCTTATCGGCGATGCGGGCTATGCTGGCAGCGCAATCATTGTACCCGATGAGGGCGTAACAAACTCCCGTGAGATTGATCTGGGCGGGCGGGTGCTTGTGTTGCAGGCACATCCGACGGCACACACCGATAACGATCTGACGGTGTTTGATAAGAATTCCGGGACGCTGTTTCTTGGTGATCTGGTCTTTGCCGGACACACGCCCGCGCTCGACGGATCGATTTTGGGCTGGTTGAAGGTGATGGACGGATTAAAAGCGCGCGATGTCACAAGTGTCGTCCCCGGTCACGGGCCTGTGCTGACCGATTGGCCTGACGGAGCGATGCCAATGGTGGGATATCTTGAGGCATTGGTGAAAAGCCTGCGCGAATCCATCGCCAAGGGCGAGACCATGAGCAAGGCGATCCGTACAGTGGGCGATGAGCATCGCGATGATTGGGTGCTGTTCGACGAATTCCACCCGCGCAATGTGACAGCGGCATTCAAAGAATTGGAATGGGAATAGCGCACTATTTGCAATAGTTACCAAGCCCATGTTTAAAGTTTATTTCGTATAAAAATAACTTGAAAATGGTTAATAGTCTAAGTAACCTGACAAAAATTACTCCGGTTAATACGTATAATTGAACTAATTTTACACGGATTAGTTTTATTATAGGACTTTATTTTCAGGCCGGATTTAATGTTCATCGCTTACGTTGTGTGCTTATACCTTCTCACACACTGGCACCCAAAACGGCTGTCTTCACAGGAGACAATAGATGTCATCATTCGTCCTTACCGAATCCAACGGTGTTGTTTCAATTGATTTGGTAAGCGGCGATGATATCAACGCGGCGCTGCAATGCATTGAAGACTACATGGCGGCCAATCCCAGCGCTACGAGCGGCGTGGCGAATGTCACCGAGAACATGAGCTTTTCGGAATCGATTATCGGTCGCGACAATGTCACGCTGAACATTGAGAGCAACGCAACGCTCACACTCGACACACCTATCGACGATGCGGCCTATGATTTCTCAGGCACCTCCAATGCGGGGCTTACGGGGACGGGCACGTTCGACGTTAACGGCAATGCCGAATACGGTGTGTTTGCCGCCGCCCCGAAAGATCCGAAAATCGGCAATGTCGGCTCTACCGACCCGAATCCTGAATCGCTTAAACTCGTCGGATGGCAATACGGTATCGTCATTGAATCAACAGCGGCGAGCGCGGCTGAAGATATCGTCATCGAAAATCTTGAAGTCACCGATCCACACTCCGCGAATGTCGTCTACCCGATTTGGATCAACAGCCGTTCCGGCCTGAACGGCCAGTGGGTCGATGGCTTGACAATGGAAGGCGTGCATGTTGATGGCGGTCATATTGCACCGGGTGACACCGAGAAATCCGGCGGCGAATTCAGCGACACGAACGAATTTACCGCAGACCAAATCTCTATCCACGGTGTGCATAACGGCACGCTGAACAACGTGACTTCCGTAAACGGCGGCGAGGTTGGTATCACAATCTCACGCGGCTCCAACAACATCGCCGTCACGAACACGGTCGCAAGCGGTGCGGACGGTCACGGCTTTAACATCGGCAGCGCCTCGCACGCGATGGACCTTGACGATACCACAGGTTTGGTCAAGGGCATGTTCGTGGTTGGCAGCACATCGGGCACATCAGCCGAAGTGACAAATGTTTTCGCCGGGCGTATCTGGGTAAAAGATGCCGTCGGTGGCCGCTTCGCTGTGGGCGAGGAACTCACAGTCGCCGGCACAAGCATTTCAGCCAATGTCACAGCAACTCACCGCACCGCAAACATCTCACTGACCAATGTTCAGTCTTTCGACAATGGCCTGAATGCAAATTTACATTCGGATGACAACGGCAACATTCTCACTTTCTCGGATTACTTCATCCAACAGGCTGAAAATGTCCATGTCAGCGGTGTCGCCGATACGCTGGGCCGCAGTGACGGCATGGGCGTCAATGTGACCCATTACGGCGTGTTCGTATCCAATGCCACTTACAGCTTGGGCGACATGACGTATGTGGAATACGGCAACAACCAAATTCCAATCGGTGAATTCGCCGACACAACACGCTTGGCCGCGGCCCCGGCGATCAGCACGATTTCAATGACCGATGGCGATGACACCATCGTGGCAACCTCGGAAGCGGACTCCATCGCCGGGGGGCTTGGGAATGACAGTCTTGATGGCCGCGAGGGCAGCGATACGATCAGCGGCGGCGGCGGCAATGACAGCCTGCTGGGCCATAATGGCGATGATGTCCTGACGGGGGGCGACGGGGAAGACTGGCTCAACGGACTGAACGACAACGACTCTATCGATGGCGGAGCCGGGCACGATTCCCTGTTCGGCGGCGCCGGGAACGATATCATGAATGGCGGCGAGGGCGTCGATTGGCTCAGCGGCGGCAACGGGAATGATACCATTGAAGGCGGCGACGGGAACGACAGCTTGTTCGGTCAAGGCGGTGACGACGTTCTCAATGCGGGTGACGGGGATGACTTTGTCAGCGCGGGGACCGGAATCGATCAGGTCAGCGGTAATGGCGGGAACGATACGCTGATCGCAAATGCCGGGGATGACTTTCTATACGGCGGCGACGGCGATGATCGTGCTTCCGGTGGTAGCGGAAACGATTTCATCAGCGGTGGTACAGGTGCCGATACCCTGCTCGGGCAGGCGGGCGATGACACCATTGAGGGCGGCATTGGTGATGACCGTCTGGAAGGCGGCACCGGAGCAGACCTGCTCGATGGCGGCGACGGCAATGACACCATAACGTATCAAAACGCCACAAGTGGTGTCACGGTTGACCTCCTTGATGAGACGGCAAACACGGGCAACGCCTTCGGTGATGTTTATACCTCCATCGAGAACATTGACGGCTCAGGCTATGACGACACCATACGTGGCACCGATGGCATAAACACGGTCCTTGGTTTTGCCGGGAATGACTCGATCTATGGCGGTGCGGGAGATGACAGCCTCAACGGTGGCGAAGGCGATGATATTCTCATGGGGGGTGAAGGCGCTGATGCCCTCAACGGCAATGTTGGCGTTGATACGGTCAGCTATGCGGATGCGACCTCCGGCGTCGTCATCGATTTCGATAACGTTGCCAACAACACGGGCATTGCGGCAGGCGATACCTATTTGCTGATCGAAAATCTGATCGGCACGGATCATGCCGACACCCTGTCAGGAGATATCGGCAGCAATGTTATCACGGCGGGTGCCGGGAATGATTATATCGACGGACGCAATGCGGATGACACGCTGTTCGGCGGGGATGGAGATGACACAATCGAAGGCGGCGTCGGTGCCGACTCAATTGATGGCGGCGCCGGAATCGATACCGCGAGCCATGTGACCGCGATGGGCGGCGTACGCGTTGATTTGGAAGACACGTCTCAAAACAACGGTATCGCTGTGGGTGATACATACAACTCTATTGAGAACTTGCTTGGGTCAAATTTCAACGACCTTTTGGGCGGCGATGCCGGGGACAACATCCTCGACGGGCTTGACGGAATTGACACCCTTCTGGGCCGGGACGGTAATGACAGCTTGTTTGGCCGTGCTGACGATGATCGGATCGAAGGCGGCGACGGGAACGACCACGTCGATGGCGGGGATGGCGCTGACAACCTGTTTGGTGATGCCGGGGATGACTCGATACTCGCGGGCACAGGGGATGACCGTGCGAATGGCGGCACAGGAAACGACACCATCGATGCGGGTGAAGGCAATGATACGGTCTTTGGAGACGAAGGGGCCGACTCAATCATCGCCGGACTGGGTGACGACCGCGCAGACGGCGGCGAAGGCGACGATATCATCGACGGCGGCGACGGCAGCGATACACTCGCGGGCGATGGCGGCAATGATACACTGCTTGGTGGCGCGGGCCTCGACAAGCTGGAAGGCGGTCTGGGCGCGGACAGCCTCAGCGGCGGCGCGGACGCCGATACGCTGATCGGGGATGACGGTGACGACATTCTCGACGCGGGCGAAGGCGATGATCGGCTTGAGGGCGGACTGGGCGCGGACAGTCTGATCGGTGGCGCGGGCATCGATGAAGCGTACTACATGAACGCGACTGCAGGTGTGGTCGTCGATCTTCAAGATGCGTCCCGCAATACCGGGGAAGCGTTGGGGGATACCCATACAGGCATCGAGAATATCGTTGGCACGAACCATATTGACGAACTTGACGGCGATATGTCGGCCAACGAGATCAGTGGTTTCGCTGGCGCGGATCTGTTGTTTGGCCGGGGCGATGATGACACCTTGAGCGGTGGTGATGGCGACGACCTCCTGGACGGCGGCGCGGGCGCTGATATGTTGCGGGGCGGTGATGGAATCGACACGGCCAGTTATGAGGACGCGACGAGCGGGATCATTATTGACCTCGATACTCCCTCCCTGAACACGGGCGACGCATTCGGTGATACGTTTATCAGTATCGAAAGCTGGCTCGGATCAGACCATGCGGATACGCTTTCCGGCAGAGGTGCTGCGGATACCCTGGGCGGCAATGGCGGTGATGATGTTCTGATCGGTCGCAACGGCGACGATATTCTCAACGGCGGCGATGGTGATGATACGCTCGATGGCGGCAACGGCGCTGACACACTTGATGGCGGGGACGGCACCGATACGGCGGATTACACCGCTTCAATCGGCGGCATCGTCATTGACCTTGAGGACGCCACGCAGAATGCCGGAATCGCAATCGGCGACGTTCTAATCTCCATCGAAGGCATCCTCGCCACCGATTTCGCCGACACGGTGCGCGGCGATGCGACGGATAACGTTTTCTCCGGCGGTGCGGGCAATGACCGTCTCGAAGGGCGTGACGGGGCCGACAGCCTGAACGGCGATGACGGTGACGATACGCTGGCGGGCGATGGCGGCGCGGATACGCTGTTCGGCGGGCTTGGGGCCGACCGCATCAACGGCGGTGACGATGCCGACATGATCGAAGGCGGCGATGGCGCGGATACGCTGTTCGGCGATGCGGGCGACGATACGATCATCGCGGGGGCCGGGGATGACCGCGCAGACGGCGGCATCGGCGCGGACAGCATCGATGGCGGCGCGGGCGCAGATACAATCGCGGGCGGCGACGGTGACGATACGCTGACGGGCGGCGATGATGATGACCGGATCGAAGGCGGTCTCGGCGCTGACAGCATGGTCGGCGGCGCGGGCATCGATACTGCCTATTACATGAACGAAACCTCCGGCATCACCGTTGATCTGGCTGATGGCACCTCGAATGCCGGTAGCGCCTTGGGCGATACGCATTCCGAAATCGAGAATGTTGACGGTTCGAACTATGATGACGTTATCCGGGGCGATGCGGCAAGTAACGGCCTCAGCGGTGCCGATGGCGCTGATATTCTTGAAGGCCGTGATGGCGATGATGATCTGCAAGGCGGCAATGGTGACGATACCTTGATCGGCGGCGCGGGTGCGGACACACTCGGCGGGAACGGCGGATCAGACGTTGCCAGCTATGCGGATTCTGCTGCAGGCATCACCGTCGATTTGCAGACGACCGCACTGAATACCGGTGATGCGTTCGGCGATACCTATCTCAGCATCGAGGGCATTCTAGGCTCTGATCATGATGACACACTGTTCGGCACGGGCGGTGCGAATACCTTGAGCGGCGGTTCGGGTAATGATTTGCTCGATGGTCGCAATGGCAACGATGAGCTGCGCGCCGGAGACGGTGACGACACAATCGAAGGCGGTAACGGCGCGGATATCATCGATGGCGGCGCGGGCATCGACACCGCAACCCATGCTTCGGCAACGGTTGGTGTGAAAGTCAATCTGCTGGACGCGACACAGAATGCGGGAGCGGCACTGGGCGACACGATAACAGGGATCGAAAACCTGATCGGCTCAGATCATAACGATGTGCTCTTCGCGGATTTCGGCGCGAACGTGCTGATTGGCGGCCTTGGTAATGACAATCTCAACGGTCGCGGCGGCAATGACAGTATCTCCGGCGGGGACGGGAATGATATAGTCGATGGCTCGGCAGGGGACGACATCATTGATGGTGGCGCAGGCGACGATAACATCAAAGCGGGCGGCGGCACGGATACGATCACGGGCGGCGATGGCGATGATCTTCTGATCGGCAATGGCGGGAACGATATTATCACGGGCGATCTGGGTATGGATCGCTTGTTCGGTGGTATCGGCGCAGACAGCCTGTTCGGGGGCGATGCGGTCGATACGATCTTCGGCCAGGGCGATGCCGATATCATAGACGGCGGTGTTGGTGATGATGAAATCAACGGTGGCGCTGGTGAAGACATGATCATGGGCGGCGAAGGTGATGACCGCATCTTTGGCAGTGGCGGCGTGGACAGTGTCTATGGCGGTGCCGGGAATGACCTGCTCAACGGTGGCTTCTTCAATGACTTCCTCTTCGGCGAAGAAGGCGATGATCGGCTCGAAGGATCGCGCGGCAATGATACGCTTGATGGTGGGATCGGAAACGATCAAGTGATCGGTGGTGAAGGTCATGACTGGCTCGATGGCGGCGAAGGCATCGATACCTTGCGCGGCGGTGATGGAAATGACCGCTTGATCGGCGGTCTTGGAGATGACCTGTACTTCGGCGACGATGGTGATGATACGCTGTCGGGCGGTGATGGGGGTGACACGCTGCGCGGCGGTGATGGCGATGACTTGCTGACCGGGGACGCTGGCGAAGATACCTTCTTCTTCGGCGCGGGCTGGGGCAATGACACGATCACCGATTTCGCCAATAATGGCGTCGAGAAAATCCATCTGCGCACCATCGCGGGCATCGACTCGATCGACGATCTGACCATCACAGATGCCGGTGCATCAGGGGCCATGATCACCTTCGGGGCGGACACAATCCTGCTGTCCGGCTTGTCGGCGTCTGATCTGGATGCGAGTGACTTCATCTTGTAAACAAAGCACATTTCGGGCCAGTTCGAGAAACCAGCGCAGGGCTTTGCGCTGGTTTTTCTTTGCTGTAGGGAAGGCAAAGCCCGTGAGAAAAAGGATCAGACAATGACAACGACCGAGATCATCCAAGCCTATTACGACGCCTTTAACAACGGCGATACCGATGCGATGGCGGCAATGCTGACCGATGATGTTGCCCATGATGTCAATCAGGGCACGCGCCGGGTCGGCATTGAAGCGTTCCGCGAATTCTGCGCGCATATGGATAAGTGCTACGCCGAAAAGCTGATCGATATTGTCATCATGGTGGACGCAACCGGAAACCGTGCGGCGGCGGAATTCACCGTGCTGGGCTTTTACACGGGCACCGATGAGGGGCTGCCGGAGGCGAATAACCAGAAATACACGCTTCCGGCGGGCACTTTCTTCGATCTTCGCGACGGCAAAATCGCGCGGATTGCGACCTGCTATAACCTGCAAGACTGGCTCAAACAGGTGGGCGCTTAGAGTCATTCGCGATCAACCATACGATTGGCAGGCCACTACCTTGCCTTTCGCCGCGTAATTCCTAAGTGCAAATACATAAGGAGTGCGCCGTGCCGAAAGATGTCAGGACAATTTCATGCTGCTATTGCGGCGCATCGACCATGCTGGATCTTCGCAAGATCTGCCGGGGCATTTTGACCTGCGACGCCTGCGGCGCAAAACTGTCTTCAACCAAGATGAAAGGCGTGATGCAGCGCGAGGTGCCTCTTCGCAAAGCCCGTCCAAAACCATCTCCCACAGGCTTCAAACCGATCCCGCGCGACAAAGGCGCGTATCAAAAGCCGAAAAAGACCAAGAAGAAAAAGCGCAAAGGCTTACTTGATCGCCTGGA
Organism: uncultured Neomegalonema sp.; assembly: GCA_937948985.1. Taxonomy (GTDB): domain Bacteria; phylum Pseudomonadota; class Alphaproteobacteria; order Rhodobacterales; family Rhodobacteraceae; genus JAHDDY01. The sequence goes on from CALFAK010000072.1 coordinate 11,530, forward strand.
GGATATTTGGGACGATATCGAGGATATCTTCGATTAGAGTCATTCACGATCAGGGTACCCGAGTTGATCGCGAATGACTCTAATCCGAATGAATTTCAACGCTGATCGTTATGAACAGCCCTAGGTATGAACGCAGCCGTCAATCCAGCCCTTCGGCTTTCAGCGCGGCCTCAATCCGTGGCACGTCTTCAGGATTGTTCAGTTCCCAGAAAACCCGCCCCTCCGCGCTGACTTCAACGCATCGGATGGGAACGCCGTTCTCCAAAAACCGCAGCTGCTCAAGCCCTTCAAGCCGCTCCAACGGTCCGGATTCAGCGGCCATATAAGTTTCCAGCGCCTTGGGCGTATAGCCGTATAATCCGACATGATGGAACACAGGCACCGTCTCATCCCCGGCGAGCTTATATCCGACGAACGGAATAACCTCCTTCGAGAAGTAAAGCGCGTTCATATGCGCATCGAAAACGGCGGTCGTACCACCGACACGCCCGGCCTGACGGTCCTCAACGAAATTCGTGTAGGTTTGCAGGTCACAGCGCAGCACAGGCGTTGAAACTTGTGCGTCTCCGCACCGCATTTCTTCAATCAGCGCGGAGACGAACCAAGGCGGTGTAAGGGGGGCATCGCCTTGTAGGTTAATGACAATATCAGGGCTGGCGTTCAGCACCCTGACGGCATCGACGCAGCGTTCCGTTCCGTTTGCGCAGTCTTCGGAGGTCATCACAACCTCCGCCCCAAAACCGCGCGCATGGTCGGCAATCCGGTCATCATCAGTGGCAACCACCACACGATCCGCCCCCTTCACCGCCATCGCCGCACGCCAACTGCGTTCAATCAGGCTGCGCGGCGCGCCTGACGCTCCGGTCAAGGTCGCGAGCGGCTTGCCGGGATAACGGCTGGATTTATAGCGGGCGGGAATCACAATGAGCACTGACATGTCCGCACCATAGCGACGCCCGCCGTAAAGCGCGACAAAACAGTTCGTTTACGCCGCTTCCGCCATCGAAATTGACCGCTCCGTCTCAGCGATCGCTTTTTTAAGCAGCTCAAGATCGGTTTGGGACGGTGAGGAAGCCTCGCAATGCAGCGAAAGCTGTGCAAGGCGGATAAATCCGAGCGAACGGGAGGCCCCCTTCACGCCATGCGCCGTCATCCGCCAATCCGTGACAGAGTTCGTATCAATCGCTTCTTGAAGTTGTTCAACGTATAGCTTTGCCTGATCAAAGAATAATGTAAACAACTCTTCCTGCAAAGCCTTATTGCTCATCGTGTTCTCATTGAGAACGTCGCGATCCAACAATGGTTCGTTATATAATTGCATAGCGCCCTCCGTTGAAGACAACGTATGCTATGCAAATTTACAGTGAATTAGGTACGCGATACGGAAAAATCGCCCTAATTTCTAATTAGAGACAATTGCGTTACATCGGTTGTTTTTGCCATAAAACACGCGGCGCAACTGGCCAGATAGAAATTCCACAGGCGACGGAACCGATCATCAAAGCCGAGCGGGCTGATCTCATCCCAACGCTCGTTGAACACCACCGACCAACGACGCAGCGTTTCAGAATAGCTTTCACCGAATTCAATCGACGTGGACCATTGCAGCCCCGCCCGATCCGTCTGCTTGCGCAATGCCTCACGCGAGGGCAGCATTCCGCCAGGGAAGATGTGCTTTTGCACGAAATCCACATTCCGGCGATAACTTGGGAACAAGTGATCGGCGATGGTGATAATCTGCAAATTCGCCTTGCCGCCCGGCTTCAACCGTTCGCGCAAACTGTTGAAATAGACCGGCCAGTATTTCTCACCGACCGCCTCAAACATCTCAATCGACGCAACATGGTCAAACTGACCTTCCTGAACACGATAATCGCGCAGCTCCAAAGACACGCGCTCATTCAAGCCCGCCTCGAAAATCCGCTTTTGCGCGTAGTCGAGTTGCGCGGGGGAAATTGTAATCCCCTTCACATTCGCCCCGCGATTGGCAGCGGCAAACTCCGCAAAACCGCCCCAGCCGCACCCCACCTCCAGCAAAGTCTCGCCCGGTTGCACATGCAACGCATCGCAGATCGCGGCGTATTTATTGTCTTGCCCAACCTCAAGCGATTGCCCCGGCTGCGTGAACAGCGCGGAAGAATACGTCATGCTGCCATCGAGCCATGTCTCATAAAACGCATTGCCCAGATCGTAATGCGCCATGATATTTTTGCGCGAGCCTTTTTGAGAGTTCCGGCGCAACCAATGCCGCGCACGCTCCACAAGCCGCGCTATGCGGGACATAGACAGATCGCGTGCCATTTCCTCGTTATTCATCAACGCCACATCCAGCACCGCGTGCAGGTCGGGCGTCGACCACCAGCCATCAACATAGGCTTCAGCAAATCCGATATCAGCGCCATCTTTGATAGTACGCCCCCATGTCCGGTTATCGTGACAGATCACAACGCCACGCGGCCCCGGATTTGCTCCCTCGGCCCGGAACCACCGCCCGTCAGGCAATTGAATGTCCATCATGCCGTGTTCAATGGACTGAACCGTCTTGAACACCATCCCGAACCAGCGGGGCAGATCTTTAATCCCGTCCACAGACGTGATCGGGTTTGCTGGTGAGGTCATATGTTGGTCCTTCAATCGACATGCGTCATTGCGACACACCATCTGGTGTGTTGTCGGGCTGCGTCAACTCTTGTTTCCGGTATCGCCCCTTTGCGCCAGGATGACGGTAGAAATGTGCCCCTTTAAGGCGCAGTCGCACGGCCTCCCAATAAATCCCGACGATGATTTTGAAAGTCATGAAGGGCATCGACCACACCGCAGACCGGATTGCCTTATCGTCGAGGGGGCAACGATAGGCATTCTCAGTGGCGATCATGGTCAGATCCCCTTCCTTATCTAAACGTATACGAACCGAAAAAGTTTCATCACGCGTATCGAGCGTAAAACTGTAACGCTGATCGGCGTCGATAAACGGGGATACGTAGAAGTTCTTATCTGTCGCATGGCGGTACGGCACGGCATCATTGGACAGATCAAACGCGTAGTGGCTGATATCCGTATCCGTGTTGCGCACCTCGTACAGCACGCAGCTTGGCCTGCCCGTCGCGTCATAGCCGATATAGGCGGAAAGCGGATTGAATGTGTAGCCGAGCAGACGCGGGAATGTGTAGAGAAAAACCTGCGCGGGGGCCGCAATCCCCTCCTCCGCCAACCGCCCGTCAACCCAAGCCCGCAGCGCGCTGCCATCACGCGGGCCGTGGTCACGATCATACAGCGACAGCAGATTGAAGCGGTTATGCGAAAACCGCAGCAACCCCGCCGCCGTCTCGTCAATCTTGTCCAGATCAAGCCACAGCCGGAACACCCGATACCGGAACTGATGCGTCCGCTTGCCATCCGGCAGGCGGCGCAAATGCATCACGCTCGCACGATAGAGGGCCGGACAATTCATTCAGCGGCGACGCGGCTCAGGCTCATGGGTTCGCCGACATCTTTGGCCCAGCCGGGACGCGAGCCGAGCGCATTCGCGACCCGCACAGCCGAGCGCAAACCGTCCTCATGGAACCCGAAACCCAGCCAAGCCCCCGTATGCCAGATGCCGCCGCGCCCCTGCACCGCATCAAACGCCTCTTGCGTCGCGAATGCCCCCTGATCGAAAAACGGATGCGCATAGAAATGTTCGGAGAAAACCGTCCCCTCCTCCGGCTCCCGATGCGGATTGAGCGTCACGAATAACGGCGTCTCGTTGTCGATGTTTTGCAGACGGTTCATCCAATATGTCAGGCTTGCCCCCGTATCCTCGACCCCGTCGCCCATAAATGTATTCCAGCTGGACCAAGCCTTGCGCCGCTTGGGCATCAGCGAGGCATCGCTGTGCAACACCGCCCGGTTCGGCGTAAAGCGCACCGCCGTCAGCAAATCACGGGTTTGAGCATCCGCTTCCGGCCGCATGGCGAGCGCTTCATCCGAGTGCGTGGCAATAACGGCCTGATCGAACGTCTCGACCGCCCCGCCCTGCACGGCAACCTTGACCTTACCGCCGACACTGTGGACCGACGTTACCGCCGTATTCGTCCGCACGCGACTGCCCAGCGTTCCGGCGACCTTGGCGACATAAGACCGCGAGCCACCCGTCACCGTGCGCCATTGCACAGCATCCCCAAGCCCCGCAAACAGATCGTGATTCTCAAAGAACGCGAACAGGCTGCGCGCGGGAAATGCCGCAATGTCATCACTGCGCGTAGACCAGATCGCCCCCGCCATCGGGTACAGATACAGCCGCTTGAAATGTTGGTTATAACCATGTCGGGCCAACCATGAATCGATGGTCTCATCGTCCAACTCACCCGAATCGAGCGCCGCCTTGGCCTCGCGGTTAAACCGTAGCACCGCCCGCATGGTCCGCACGAAATTGGGCCGCAAGATATTGCTGCGCTGGGCGAAAATCTTGTCCAGATTATCCGCCGCCCATTCCGTCTTGCCCCCGTCGATGCAAAAACTCAGCGACATATCCGACCATTCCGTCTCAACGCCCATATGCTCGAAAAACGCGGTCAGATTGGGGTAGGTTTTCTCGTTATAGACGATGAAGCCCGTATCGACATCGATCACGCGGCTTTCCTCACCCACAGGATAGTCAATCCGCACCGTGTTGGCATGACCGCCCAGGCGATCCGCCTTCTCGAACACCGTCACGTCATGCTTATCTTTCAGCGCCATCGCCGCGCCGAGGCCGGAGATACCCGAACCGATTACCGCTATTTTCATACTCTGCCCCCGATAACGCGTTTCAGCCGCGCTTGTCTTTCATATCCTGATACGCCGCCAGCGCGCGCTTGCGCCCCTCTGAGAGATCAACGATGGGGGCCGGATATGGCTGCGATATGGCCATGTCCCAAGATTTGGGGATCGCGGCAAAGAAATCACGTGCTTCTTGTGCCGGATTACCGCGCGCTTTCTCACCCAGCCACCGCCCTACATAAACGCCCTTAGGATCGAATTTGTCCCGCTGTGTATCCGGGTTGAAAATCCTGAAAAACGGCGAGGCATCCGGTCCCGACCCCGCCGCCCATTGCCACCCCATCGCATTCGACGCCGGATCCCAATCAACCAGCGTCTCCCGAAACCAGCGCTCGCCGACGGTCCAATGGGTCATCAGGTGCTTAGTCAGCAGGCTGGCCGTCAGCATCCGCATCCGGTTGTGCATGTATCCGGTGGTATAAAGCTCGCGCATGGCGGCATCGATGGCGGTAATCCCGGTCATCCCCCGCCGCCAGCGCTCAGTATCGTCATTATCCCCGCGCCATTCAAACGCATCCCAATCCTCACGCCAGTTTTCCTGCGGCAGGGCCGGGTAGTGATGCAGCAAATGGTAAGCAAATTCGCGCCAGACAATTTCCTGCAAGTAAACGCGCGGCCCGTCCAGTTTCGTATCCGCCGCCTCCCGCACCCGATGCCAGACGCTCAGCGGCGAAATCTCTCCCCACGCGAAATTTTCCGACAGGCGCGATGTGCCGACCACCGCCGGACGATCCCGGTCGTCATTGTAATCGTTGATCTTTTCGAGAAAATCTTCCAGCCGCGCCACCGCAGCAGACTCGCCAACGCCCGAATATTGCGCCACGATGGCCCCGCCGCGATTCATCGCCGCCTCAAGCCGCCAATCCGCCAGCGCATCAGACTCCGGCCATACGTCAGGCGCGGGAATCTTACCCGGCACGGCCAGCGGATCGCGAAAATCCGCCTTGTCGAAGCATGTGTTCTTGAAAGGTGTATAAACCCGATACGGCCCGCCCGTCTTCGTCTCGATCGTCCACGGCTCGAACAGCAGATGCGTGTTGACGCTCACCGCCTCAAGCCCGTCATCCTTCAGCCCTGCCTTAACAACTGTATCGCGTGCCTTGGCCGGGGCATCATATTGCCGTCCCCAGGTCACCCGCGCCGCGCCCGTTTCAGCAATCACCGCGCGCAGCACATCCAAGGCTTCGCCGCGACGCAAGATAATCCTGCTGTCCAACCCGCCGAGCGTTTCACCAAACACGCTAATCGCCTGATGCAAACGCCATTTCGGCGCGGCCCCAAGCTGCGCTTCGGTTTCAGGATCAAGAATAAACAGCGGAATAACAGGTCCGCCCCCGTCCAACGCCCCGCGCAGAGCCGGATTATCGGCGAGGCGGAAATCCTTGCGAATCCACCAAATCGTCGCTGCCGCCATGCCCTCAAACCCTCCGCTGTGTCACGGGGAATTAGCACAATGGCGGCAGATGGCCAGCCCTTACGGACAGCGCGTTCCCTGCCAGAACGGACGCATCGCCTCACGTCGTGCGGCGCTACGGTTCAGGCCGAGATCATCAAGCTGCGCATCGCTCATCTCCCGCAGCCGCGCGCGCTCGCTGGCCAGATCGGCACGGTCAAAAACGGCCCTGACACCGCGCACAATCAGACGGGACAGCCAATGCGTGTTGCTGCTGCCGGAAAAGGTGAATGGGTTCATATACATCGTCGTCACCTCACAAATTTCGATACAAAGGGAGTTTCGCATCACTTGACGTGATGAGTTATCGCTGAAAAGATCACATAAGAAAAACGAATGAATGTGATTGCTCAAATCACAAACCGCGATGGATACCCCATGCTCCGAAATCTTGATATCGCCACCCTGCGCAGCCTCGTCGCCGTGATCGACACGGGCGGCGTCACCCGCGCCGCGAACCGCCTGCATCTCACCCAATCGGCGGTGTCGATGCAGATCAAGCGGCTGGAGGAATCGCTCGATCTGACCCTCCTCAACCGCGAGGGCCGGGGCGTCACGCCGACGGCGGAGGGTGAGCAACTCGTCTCCTATGCCCGCAAAATGCTGGAGATGAACGATGCCGCCGTCGACCGGATGGTCGCTCCGCAATATGAGGGTGAGGTCTCGTTCGGCGTCCCGTGTGACCTGATTTACCCGAACGCGCCGATCATCTTGCACCGTTTCGACAATGATTTCCCCCGCGTCCATGTCCGTTTTGTAAGCTCGTTCACCTCAAAATTGCTGGAAGATTTCCGCGCGGGCCTGCTCGATGTCATCATCACGACCGAGGATCACCCCGATCCGGACGCAGAAACTATCGCCCAAGCGCCGCTACGCTGGCTCGGTGCGATTGGCGGACGGGCGGGCCTGCGCCGGCCGCTGCGCTTTGCCTCCGCCGCGCAATGCTCGTTCCGGCCCACCGCGATCCGGGCTTTGGAGGCGGCGGATATCCCGTGGGAAAGCGCCGTCGATACCCAAACCGAAGATGCGGCGGTTGCGGCGGCCTCGGCTGATCTGTGCATAACGGCGGCGATGGAGGGGGCGGATTCCGGCAAAGTCGAACCCGTCCCGAATGCGGCCAAACTGCCCCCGCTGCCCGTGATTTCCGTGAATATGTACTACGCCCGCGAAGGCTCAAACACCGCCCTCGCCAAGGAACTGGCGCATTATGTCCGCACAGCGTTTGCCGGATAGCCATCGCGCAGTCCAAAACGCCGCCCGCGACAGCGCGGTAGGATAATAATTAACAGATGACCCGTCAAAATCGTCACGTATCCGCGCGCAAGCTGCATCCGGTGGATTTCGTCCTGAGCGATTGCTACGATCTTGCGCTTATGCGCTGCACCCACCTCGGCATTTCGTCCCCGCCACCCGCCAAAACGAACAGAGCGGCCACCATCCGCAACAACGCATTCCGATGACGGTCTATGGCGAGCGTCCAGTCCAAAATCTAAGTTCCACTCGATGTCAGCGCTGTGCAGGTG
>CALFAK010000073.1 GCA_937948985.1 uncultured Neomegalonema sp.
AAACCGCTCCTCAAACGCGGTTTGCACATCCGGCGACAGCGGCGCGGAGGCGGAGCGGCCAAAGCGCAAACCGTCAATCGCCTCGAACGGTGTTTCATCGTGCAGCAGGTAGGAAATCTGCGTAGGGACAACGGAAAACCACGTCCCGCTGTTCGCGCGCAGCGTCTCCCAGAATGTCGAGACGGAGAATTTCCTCGGCAGAATTATACTCCCCCCCGACGCCAACGGCCCCATCACGGTCACGCATAACCCGTTGATATGATACAGCGGCAGCACACACATCGCCCGGTCCTCAGACGTCAGGGCGTGCGCTTCCGCAGGATTAGCGCCCCCCGCCAACAAGCTGCGATGGGTAAGGACAACACCTTTCGGGCGGCCCGTCGTGCCGGACGTATACATCAGCAAGCCGTCGGTCCCGCCATCCGGTTGCGTCGGAATATCGGCCTCGGTGGCCCACAGATCGGGCGTCACATCGATCATTTCAATCGAGGCGGGCGAAACGGCCAGCGCCGCCTCCACAATCCTTGCGGATGCCGTCTCAACGAAGACCAGTCGAGCCTCGGAGTGATCCAGCACATATGCGATCACATCACGGCCCGCGACAAGGTTCACCGCCGTTGTCAGATATCCGCCATAAAGCCCGCCCAGCAGGCAAATCACGGTGTTGATGCTGTTCGGCATCGCGTAGGCAATGCTTTCCCCGGGCGCGATACCCCGCTTGAGCAGGTACCCCGCCACCGCCCGCGCCCGCGCCCGCGTTTGCGCATAGGTTAGCGTATCGCCGCTGTCCGGGTCGATCAGGAAAACCGCATCCGGCGTCGTATCCGCGCGCATGTCGAGAACACTGCGCACAGACAGTGTTGTATCAGCCAGTAAATCGGCACTTGAGAGAATCATTGTCCGGCCATCTTCCAGTAGTCGCCAAATATGTCTTCAACAGCGGGTTCGTTAACCGGGATGGTGCGGACGACCTTGGTCGTGTTCATAAAGTGCCGGTAGTTGAGGTTGTCATCAATCGAGTTTCCGCCCCAGGAGCCACACCCCATCGACAATGAAAAGGGCATCCCGTTGTTGAACGCGCCCCCCGTCGCAAAGCAATGGGCCTGATTGACGATCACGCGACAGGTTGGCATCTCACGGCCCATACCGACCGCGCGGCTGTCATCTGCGCTGTGTAAGCCGACCGAGTGACCTGCGCCCTGATGCGCCAGCACACGCGCTGTGATGGCCTTCGCATCCTCGAAATCCTTGGCGCGGTAAAGCGTAGTGACAAGAGACAGTTTCTCGCCCGATTCAGGATGATCCGGCCCGATGCCAGCGCCTTCTATCAGCAGAAATTTCGCTGTTGCCGCATCTTTAACCTCGATCCCGGCCACCTCAATCACCTGCGTAATATCGCGGGCGATCATATGGCGGTTTAGACCGCCACCGCCGAACAGGGCTTCCTTGAGTGTTGCGGTATTCTCAGCATCGAGCATCCGCCCGCCCGCCGCGTGCAGTGCAGCCATGAAATGATCGTGTATCGCATCGACGACCACCAACACGTTCTCTGATGAGCAGGAAGTGGCGTTGTCGAAGGTTTTCGATGCCGTGATCTTCTCTGCTGCTGCCTTCAGATCGGCGGTTTCGTCAATGATAACGGTCACATTGCCAGCGCCAACGCCCACAGCAGGTGAACCGGATGAATAGGCGCGGCGCACGTTGTCTTGGCTGCCTGTGACGACCAGCAAGTCGGCGGCTTCCATCAACCGCTGCGTCTTTGCCTTGGAGGAGGGAGCCGGAACCATCTGCACAAGGTCGGAATCAACGCCGATCTTGGCGAATTCCGCATGGATATAGGCGATCAGTTTCTCACAGGCGACATTACCTTTGGGTGAGGGGGACAGCAGGATCGCATTCCCGCATTTCAGCGCATTGACGACGTTATTCACGGGCGTCGCAACCGGATTTGTCGAGGGTACAACCGCGCCGATCACACCGATGGGGCGGGCGATTTTGGTGATGCCCGTCGCCGGATCGTCCCCGATAATCCCGAACGTCTTGGCGTCGCGGATATCGCGCAGCAGGCCAAGCGTCTTACGGTGGTTCTTGGTGATCTTGTCGGCCACATTGCCCAGACCCGTCGTCTCGACCGCCATCGCCGCCAGTTCAGCGTTGCGTTCCGGCTGCATCAGCGCCCAAGCCGCCGCGAGCGCCGCACGGTCATAGGCTTCTTGCGAGCCGTTTTTCTCGAACGCTTGCTGGGCGACGCGCCCACGGGCAAGCAATTCATCAACGATTGCAGCATCATCAGATACGGCATTAAGGGCTTGTGCGGCCATTGTTTTATCTCTGTTTGGAGGTGGGGGTCGCATCACCGTGTTGGCGATGATGCGGGTAAAAGCGAGATGCCGGAAATCCGGCATCTCATTTCGGTCAAATCAAAGCCCTTCGAGCAGTTCTTCGAGGTAGGTCTGACGGTCAGCCCACATCTTCTGAACTTCTTCACGGCTCATGATTTTCATCGGCGAGCCGCCGGCCTTCATCTTCTTCGCAACGCGGCCATTGGCGAACATCGCCTCAACTTTTTCCGCCAGCATATCAATGACTTCCGGCGGCGTACCTTTCGGAGCCATGATGCCACGGAAGTTGACGGAGGAATTATCCACGTCATAGCCCGCTTCCATCAGAGTCGGCACGTCAGGCAGGAACTCTTCGTTACGCTCCAGATCTGCTACCGCGAGGATTTTCACGTTGCCGGATTCGCGTGCACGGAATGCGTCGGACAGGTTGTTGATGCCTGCGATCATGTCACCCGCGATAACCGCTTTCATCGCCGCCGCGCCGCCACCTTTGGTGGGGATGTAAGCCAGTTTCGCACCGGATGCTTTTTCAATTTGCAGCGCCGCGATGTGGTGGCCGACAAACAGGCCCGCGCCTGAAACCGTCACTTTGCCGGGGTTCTCTTTAGCGTAGTCGAGCAGATCGCCGATGGTGTCATAGGGACTGTCTTTTGCCACAACCACAACAGCAGGGTCTGAACCCCAGTTCGCAATCGGCTCAAAGCTGTCGGTCGAATATTTCACGCCGCCCTTGATCGACTGCGCAATAAAGTGAGGCACGTTGTAGGAGGCGAGGTTATAGCCGTCCGCATCCGCCTTTTCCGCGAACCAGTTCCAGCCGACACGGCCACCGGCACCCGGCTTGTTGATAATGTACATCGGCTGGCCGAGCACATCCTCGTTACCCGCAACCATCGTAACGATGCGTGCCTGAAAGTCGGTCGCGCCGCCCGCGCCGTAGGACACCATCACGCCAATCGGGCGCTCAGGGAATGTGTCAGCCGCGCTTGCCGCGCCGGCGGTGAATGTTGCGGCAGCGAGTGCCAGTCCGGTCAAAAGTCGTTTCATCAAGGTATCTCCCAAGTGGTGGTTTTTTGTTTCGTTAAAGGAACATGCCGCGCGGTGTTTGCACCTGCAACAAGAGGCTGAACAGGCCATAGATCACCGCCATGAACAGCACAGTGGTAATAATCCGCCGCATCCACGCCCGGCCATCGGCAAGCCGCGATGGATCATAGATCGTGTAGACGAGGAAAAAGGCGATTGTGGAGCTGACATAGAAGCCAAGGCTTTCGGCAGCGATAAAAACCAGGGCCATCGCGATGATCAGCCCCGGAACGATGTTCATCGCCATCTCGCGGCTTATCCCTTCACCCACCCGCGCCAGTCCAAGCGCGGCGCGGGCGAAGTTCCAGATGGCTAATCCCAGAAAGAACACGGAGATAATCCGTGGGAATAAAAACGCGTCCGCCGGTTCTTCGGTAAAGCTGAACCACGCAACAATCGCGGCGAGACCCAATACGATGATCGCGGGGATCAAATGCTGAATACGTGATGCGCTCGTCATGATTTGATCTCCTCCGCGCGGGGCAGGGCGCTATCCATTGCTCTGCTTGAGGCGAAGCTGTAGAGAATCGACCCGACAACCATGGCAATCAAAGCAATATTCAGTGCGCCAGAGAAGAAATATTCCATCGGTCCGTTCTGCGCATTCGCAATCAGGGAACCTTGGATAAAGTTCGCCTCCGCAATCGGTCCGAGGATCAGACCCAGCACCAACGGCGCGGCGGAGAAGCCGAATTTCTCCAGCACAAACATCCCGATGCCCAGAACCAGCATCACATACACATCACCCATCGATTGCTGCACCGAATACGATCCGAATACCGACAGCACCAACACAGCGGCGGCCATAATCGGCACAGGCACTTGCGCGATTCTAGCGACGTAGCGCGCAGTGTAAATGCCAAGGATGACCATCAGAATCTGCCCGATCAGCATAGAGTTAATAAAGGTCCACGCCACTTCGGGGTGCCGCTCAAACAAATCGCTGCCGGGGAAAATTCCGTGGATCAGCAACCCGCCCAACAACACAGCCGCCGTCGGACTGCCTGGGATCGACAGCGTCAGCAAAGGCACCAGCGAAGGCCCGACCATCGCGTTATTCGCCGCTTCCGCCGCAATCACGCCTTCAGGGTGCCCGGTGCCGAATTTTGCCTTAAACGGCGAGAATTTGCGGGTTTGATCGTAAGCAACCAACCCGGCGATTTGCCCGCCAACACCGGGGATCAGACCGATAATCGAGCCGACAATCGTCCCGATTGTCAGCGCACGCGGATTGCGGCCCAACTCACCCACCGAATCGGCGAGAGCGTGCTTTGTGACCGCAACCGCCTCAATCGCCCGATCACGCCTGCCCTTCGCAAACATCTCCATCACTTGCGGGATGGCGAAAAGGCCAATCAGCGCGGCAATGATATTCACGCCCCCCGTCAGCGCATCATGAAAGATAAAACGCGGCGCGCCCTGAATATCGTCATAGCCGATCATCGACAGCCAAAGACCCAGACAACCCGACAGCAGCCCCTTCACAAAGGACTTGGAATCAAGTGACCCGATCAACGTGACGCCGAGAATGGCCATCCAAAACAGATGCGACGGCCCGAATGCCAGCGCCCACTGCGCGAGAACAGGCGTCAGGAAGATCAGCAGGAAAACCCCGATCACTCCGCCCACGCCCGAAGACAGGAAAGACAGATGCAGGGCGCGTGTACCGTGACCCTGCTTGGCCATTTCATTCCCATCCAGTGCGGTCGCTATATTCGCCGGAGCGCCGGGGATTTTCAGCAGGATCGCACTCACCGCGCCCCCCGCAACAGTCGATGTATACGCCGCACCCAACAGGATCAGGCCTTGCGTCGGCTGAAGTTGGAATGTGAACGGAATCAACAGCGCAACCGCCATCGTCGGCGATAATCCCGGCGTCGCGCCAAGGATCAACCCGCCAATCGTGCCGCCCAGCAGCAGTAAAAACGAGATCGGCTCAAACACGCCGCCAAAATAGTTCAAAAACTCCATCGAACCGTCTTCTCCCCGTTGCCTCATCTCTTATGGATGCGGTCAATAGGCCAGACGCTAACGGATGAAAACGCGAATGCAAACGTTTTCATTTTTTAGTAATGTTTGATTATGAGCAGGCAGAAATCACGCAAAGGGCCGCCCGGAATCGTCGATGTCGCGGCGCGGGCGGGGGTCTCAATCGCCACCGTCTCACGCGCGTTTGCGAGGCCGGAGCTGGTGCGCGAGCCGACACGCCGCAAGATTGAAATTGCCGCTGCCGAGTTGGGTTATATTCGGGACCGTCTTGCCAGCGGCCTGAATAACCGATTCTCCGGTACAGTCGGCTTAATCGTCCCCACCATCGACAACGCGATTTTCGCTGAGATGATCGAAGCCTTCGCGGGACAGCTACGGCAGCATGATCGTACCATGCTGATTGCCGCTCACGGATACGACTTGGCCCTGGAGGTCGCCATCGTCCGCTCCCTGTTGGAGCGTCGTACAGACGGCGTTGCGCTCGTCGGGTTTGACCACGAGGAAGTGCCGCTCAACATGTTGGCACAACGCGATGTTCCGGTGATTTCGATCTGGAATTATCATTCTGACTCGGTTCTGCCTTGTATCGGCGCGGATAACGCAAAGGCGGCGGCGATGGTGACGCTGCATCTGGTGGAACTTGGCCATCGCGATATTGCCTTCGTCTTTCCTGAAACCGGGCTGAATGACAGGGCGCGCGCGCGAAAGGACGGTGCTTTGGCTGCACTGCGCGAGGCAACGCGGTCAGGGCCGTCGGAAAGGCGTTTGTTCGATTGTCCTTACGATATCGGCTACGCAAAATCGCTTGCGATGCGCATTCTCCAAGGCGATCCGCCCACGGCAATTGTCTGTGGAAACGATGTCATCGCACAGGGCGTTCTCTTCGCTTGTTATGCGATGGGTAAACGCGTTCCACAGGATATTTCCATTGTCGGTATCGGCGATTTCAGGGGGTCCGCTCAATTTGAACCCGGCCTGACCACGGTGCGCTTGCCCGCCCGTCGCATCGGTGTCTTGGCGGCGGACACGCTGGTCGGGATGAGCCAATCAGGCCGCCCGCCCGATCCGTTCCGCCAAGCGGTTGAGGTCACGTTTATGCTACGGGGGTCAACCGCCCCGCCGCGCTCGTAAAACCGCGTTATTTGTCCTTCAGATATGCGCTCTATAAGTTGACATCGCAACACCGCGCGGTCATAAGGCACCTTCTCGCGGGGAACGAAGGTTTCCGGCGGGTTTTCTTTGTGAGACAAATCGCTGTTCGAGGCCGCGCAAACGCGCACCAAAGACCACTTTAATGTGGCGCCACAGGACGCGGGATAATGTGAGGACTATCATGTTCGCAGTCATCAAGACAGGCGGCAAGCAATACAAGGTCGCCGTTGGCGATGTTTTGAGCATCGAAAAGCTGGAAGCGGAAGCTGGCAGTACGGTAACATTCGACACGGTTTTGATGCATGGTGGCGATGGCGGCATGACCGTTGGCACACCTGTTGTTGAGGGCGCTGTCGTAACAGGCGAAATTCTTGAGCAGTATCGCGGCAAGAAAGTCATCGCTTTCAAAAAGCGTCGTCGTAAGCACTCTTCGCAAACCCGTAAGGGCCACCGTCAGAACCTGACGCGCGTTCGCATCCAAGGCATCCCGGGCGACGCGGATGGATCGGCTGCGAAAGCGGCAAAACCCGCGAAAGCCGCCCCTGCAAAAGAAGCAGCCTCTGCTTCAGCCGGAAGCAAACCCGGTAACCTGATTGATGGCGCTGTCGCGGACGGCGACGATCTCAGCAAACTGCCAGGTATCGGCGAAGTAACCGCCTCCGCGCTGAACGATATCGGCGTTCATCACTACAGCCAGTTCACGGACTGGGGTCCGGCTGAGTGGGAATTCATCCAAAATCACATCGATGAAAACGTTAAAGGCACCATCGAAATCAACCGCGCCAGCATCGTCGTTCAGGCTAATAAACTGATCGAAACACGCGCTGCGGCGTCTGAAGAATAAGGGAGCTTAGAACATGGCACACAAAAAGGCAGGCGGTTCCTCCCGCAACGGTCGCGACTCCGCCGGACGCCGTCTTGGCGTCAAAAAATATGGTGGCGAGCTGGTCATCCCCGGCAACATCATCTGCCGCCAGCGTGGCACGCAGTGGTGGCCCGGCGAGAATGTCGGCATGGGCAAAGATCACACGATCTTCGCCAAGCACACCGGCAATGTCCGCTTCCACAAAGGCATCAAAGGCCGCACATTCATCTCGGTTGATCTTGCCGAAGCCGCTGAATAAGCCGATTTGATACCCTGAATTTTAAAAAGCCCTGCGAGCGCGGGGCTTTTTCATTTGCACTGCACGCTACTCAGGTTCAACAGCCAACCTAAGCATCTCATCCGGCTCTATGCCCCGATCAAGCGCAGCAAAATTTGCAGGCTTCATAATCGCTTCACTCAAGCGCTTTTGATAAGTTGCCCGACTGATTTCCCGCGCGCCCAGCGAGATTAAATGCGGCGTCGTAAATTGGGTGTCGAGAAGATTATATCCTCCCGAACGCAGACGCGCGATCAGGTAAACGAGAGCAATTTTACTGGCGTCACGCTCCGTGGAAAACATGCTCTCGCCGAAAAATGCCGCGCCGATGCTGACCCCGTAAAGCCCGCCAATCCTGATATTGCCGCGCCAAACCTCGACGCTATGGGCAAACCCGCGCGCGTGCAGCACGCCGTACAAATCGAGAATGGTATCGTTAATCCACGTCTCATCGCGCGCCGCACAATCTTGCATCGTGCCGCGAAAGTCATAATCGACACGAACCTCATACCCGCCCTTTAGGATTGTTTTACGCAGACTGCGCGACACATGCAGCCCGTCGAGCGGGATAATCCCGCGCATATGCGGATCAACCCAGTAGAGCGACGCATCACTGCCCTCGTCACCCATCGGGAAAACGCCAATCGTATAGGCTTGCAACAGCAGTTCCGGTGTTACCTCCGGCTCGTCACTCATCCTTCGCCGTTGATTTCATCAATCCAGTGTTCGAGCCAGTGAATATCGTAATTCCCGGTGAGAAAATCTTTCTCCTCCAGCAGTTCACGGAACAGCGGCAAGGTCGTATCGACGCCCTCAATCACCGTCTCACCCAAGGCACGGCGCACCCGCATCACGCACTCATCCCGATCCCGTCCATGCGCGATCAACTTGCCGATCAGGCTGTCGTAATAGGGTGGAATCCGATAGCCGCTATAGATGCCCGAATCCATCCGCACACCCAGTCCGCCGGGCGCGTGATAGCTTTGGATTGTGCCGGGTGAAGGCGTGAATGTGCGCGGGTTTTCCGCATTGATCCGGCACTCAATCGCATGACCGTTCGGCACAAGATCTTCTTGCTTGAATGACAGCGGCATCCCGGCGGCAACGCGAATTTGCTCACGCACCAGATCAACGCCGTAGACCATCTCCGTCACCGGATGCTCGACCTGCAGGCGCGTGTTCATCTCAATAAAGTAGAATCCCCCATCCTCGTACAGAAACTCAACCGTTCCCGCACCCAGATAGCCAAGCTCAGCCAGCGCTTTGGAACACCGTTCACCAATCTCCGCTCGTTCTTCAGGCTTTAGGATGGGGGAGGGCGCTTCCTCCAAAACTTTCTGGTTTCGCCGTTGCAGCGAGCAATCCCGCTCACCCAGATGCACCACATTGCCGTGGCTGTCGGCCATCACCTGAATTTCAATATGACGCGGTTTGCCGAGGTATTTCTCCAGATAAACCGCCGTGCTGCCAAACGCCGCCCCCGCCTCAGAGCGCGCGGTCGACAGCGCGTTCGGCAATTCACCCGCAGAACGCGCCAGTTTCATCCCGCGCCCGCCGCCCCCGGCCGAGGCTTTCACCAGAACCGGATAACCGATCTCATCCGCCACGCGCAGCGCGACGGCATCTTCGGTAATTTCACCATCCGAACCGGGAACAACAGGAACCCCAAGCCGTTTCATCGCATCTTTGGCGGTGATTTTGTCACCCATCATCGTGATGTGGTCGGCGGTCGGGCCAATGAACGTGATATCATGTTCTGTAACAATCTGCGCGAATGCCGCGTTCTCGGATAAAAAGCCGTAGCCGGGATGGATCGCCTGCGCCCCGGTCAACTCGCACGCTGTAATCAGCGCGGGCACGTTGAGATAACTGTGCGTGGCAGAGGGCGGGCCGATGCACACGCTCTCATCCGCAAGCCGCACATGCATGGCGTCGGCATCGGCGGTCGAATGCACCGCCACGGTATGAATACCCATCTCGCGACAGGCACGCTGAATGCGAAGGGCAATTTCGCCGCGATTGGCGATGAGGATTTTCTCGAACATCTGATTTGTCCGGTTATTCGATAATCATCAAAGGCATACCGAACTCGACCGGATCGCCATCGGTGACCAGAATTGATTTCACCGTCCCGCCATGCGGTGCGGGAATCTGGTTCATCGTTTTCATCGCCTCAATGATGATAATTGTCTGGCCCTCGCTGACCTGATCGCCAACCGAGATAAACGCCGCCGCACCCGGTTCCGGCGCCATATAGGCTGTGCCGACCATCGGTGAGGAAATCGTTCCCGCTGAAGACGTTTTCTCCGCTGGGGCCGCTGCCGCAGCGGCAGCTTGCGCCGCCACCGGTGCGATTGCGGGCGCCGCCATTGCTGCAACCGGAGCCGCCGTAACCATCGTCGATTGGCGGCTGAGGCGGACTTTCAACTCGTCATCCTCCCCGTATTCCCGCTCAACCTCGATCTCGCCGAGGTCGCTCTCTTTCAGGATCGCCGCTAAAGCGCGAATAAACGCCACATCTGCATCGGTCTTTTCGGAGGTCATCGTGGAATTGGCCTTATACTTGTTGATCGGCGGTTAAGCGGTCGGAGATAATTGGGCAGCCATCGCTTCAAGTGCGAGCAGGTATCCCTGCGCGCCCAATCCGCATATCACGCCCGTTGCCGCTTTAGAAACATAGGAATGGCTGCGAAACTCTTCGCGGCGGTGCACGTTGGACAGGTGTAACTCGATAATCGGCCCTTCAAAGCTGAAAAGCGCGTCCAGGATTGCAACCGAAGTATGGGTGTAGGCGGCGGGATTGATGATAATCCCCGCACCATCCTCGCGTGCCGCCTGAATCAAATCGACCAGCACACCCTCGTGATTGGATTGATGAAACGCGATGGAAAGTCCCAGATTGTCGGCCCGCGCCGCACAAGCGGTCTCAATATCCGCAAGGGTCCGATATCCGTAAATCTCCGGCTCGCGTTTGCCGAGCAAATTGAGATTTGGCCCGTTAAGCACATAGATCAAAGGAACGGGACGCTCGGATGCGGACATGGATCAGCCTTGAAAAATTACACTGTCCAATGTCCTAGCGGATTTCCCTGAGAAGGGAAATCCGTGTTTTTCAATTTCAACCACGCGCTTCGTCAGCGAGGCCTTTCAGACGATCCGCTGGTACAAAGCCGCGCACCACTTCATCGCCGATGATAAAGGCCGGTGTGCCGTTGATGCGCAGTTTTTGCGCAAGCCCGTAAGTGCGGTTGATCTTGTCCGAAACGTCTTGAGCCTGCATGTCGGTTTTCAGTTTTTCAACATCAAGCCCGACTTCCGTGGCCAGCGTCATGATCGTCGTTTCAGAATGGGAGCCGCGATGCGTAATCAACGCGTCATTAAAGGCTGGATACATCTTGCCATCATCTTGTTTTGATGATGCCAGCGCAGCCCGTGCCGCAAGTACCGATCCGGCACCAAGGATAGGCAGTTCCTTGATAACAAGACGAATATTGCCATCGGCCTTCACGAATTTCTCGACCTCACCATGCGCTCTTTTGCAAAAACCACAGTTATAGTCCGAAAATTCGACCAGCGTGATATCCCCGTCAGGATTGCCCCGCACGATCGAATAACCATCGTTGAAGATTTCATCGCTGTTATCTTTGATCAAATCCGTATCGGCTGCGGCTGCGGCGACTTTTTGCTGCTCCTCATAGATCGTCACCGCTTCGATGATGAC
Organism: uncultured Neomegalonema sp.; assembly: GCA_937948985.1. Taxonomy (GTDB): domain Bacteria; phylum Pseudomonadota; class Alphaproteobacteria; order Rhodobacterales; family Rhodobacteraceae; genus JAHDDY01. The sequence continues at coordinate 11,433 of CALFAK010000073.1, forward strand.
ACCCGGATTGGTCAGCAGATAATCGCGGATCGCATCGCCGGAAGGACCGGATGCGCCAGTCGGGTTCGCGGTCATGTAAGACTTCACCGCATCATCGATCACGGCAGGATTGCTGCTGAGAAAGCCTGTGAAAGCATCCGCCGGGATCGTTGCTTCGACCCGCGCGGGTTTTCTCGCTTCAAACAACGCAAACCCGCCAAGGCCAACGGCGACAACGCCCAGAACTGCACCGATCTTATCAAACATGAGACATCCTTCCTCAATCCGCAGGTTGCGCCGCTTTTGCGACACCGCCGTTAGAAAAGCATTAACATTCTTTTACGCTATCGCAGAATTTACCGCGATATTTCTTTCCGCCGCTCAATCTCCGCAAGAATATCCGACGCTCTTATCCACGCGGGCGATCCTGTCGGAGCGGTGCTTTGTACTTTCTTTGCGTGCCGCGCGGCAACTTTCCCGCGTCCCGTCATGATCTGATGTTCAGCGGCGGCCAGCGACGCGGCTTGTTGATTTCCCAAACGCCCCTCCGCTTGTGCTAGCAACCGCCAGGCCGTCGAGTCAAACCGATCCCGGCGGGTCGCTTCGTTAAGGGCATTGCGTGCCTCGATATTGGCCGAAGGCTCATTCGTGGCCAGCAACGCTTTGCCCAGCGCGCTCAGGATTAACGCCTCCCCGGGTGCCAATGCAACCGCGCGCCGCAACGGCCCGATCGCCTCACGCGCAAATCCGCCCTCGAACAGAATTTGCCCCTTCAGCTCAAGATAATACGCATCATTCGGGCGTAGTGCGATCAGACGATCCACCGTGCGCAGCGCCGCTTGCGGATCGGGCGCGCGATGATAGGCGACCGCCCGCGCCAACAGTGCGTTTTCCGACCCGTCATCGGGTATATTGCGCAAAATCCGGCTTGGTGTCTGCAAAAACCCTTTCAGCTTTGCCCGCATCCGCTGGTGCCAATAGGCCGTGGATGCGTCAACACTGCGTCCGCGGGCGGGCGAGTTTGAAACGCGATTGCTGAGCGAGTTGATGCGTTCCTGCGACAGCGGGTGCGAGAAAACATACGGATCACGGCCGCTGAGCGTCACCAATTCCCGCGCTTTCAGCCGCTCCAGCGTTTCCAGCATCCCCGTGGGATCAACGCGGGCCGCTTCCAGATAGGTGACAGCTGCCTGATCGGCGGAGGATTCTTGTCCGCGCGTGTATTTCAGGAATCCCCGCTGCGCGATGGTTTGTCCGCCCGCAAAGATCGCCGCACCCGCTTGACCTGCACCCGCCGCGATGGCTGCAACGCCGAGAATGGTGGACAGAACTGCCGCACCGCTCGCGGTTTCCGCCGCCGCGCCCGTGCGAACCCCGTGCCCGCCCGCAATATGCCCCGTCTCGTGCGCGATGACGCCAAGCAGCTCCTCAGGGTCTTCCAGCGCGATAAGCAATCCGGTGTGAAACGCCATATTGCGCCCGATAACAAAGGCGTTGAGCGTTTTGTCTTGGATCAGGAACAGCTTTACCGCGCCATCAGACAGGCCGGCCGCCGTAAATATCGGCGCGCTCATCCGCTTCAGCGTGCGTTCGATCTCGGCATCGCGAACGGTTTGAATGCGCTGCCCCTGCGCCTGCGCGCTTGTCATGGCAAGCGAGCAGCAGAGCACGAATGCCGTGATGCCTGATCTGATCCGCATGGTGCCTCCATCATGTCCCAACGCCGGATCGTTGAGAATTCTCACTTTTCACGATAGGACCATGTCAAAGATATGGTCCAGCCTTAAAGATATTTCCCCGTATTGCCATCAGTGAGCCTCGCATGACTTCACGTTCTCGCCATGACCCCTCCGTACTGCGCCTTTCCCGGCGTTCAGATGTGGACTCTTTCATCGCGATGGATGTGATGGAGGCGGCGCGGCAGTTGGAAGCGGCGGGCACCTCCGTCGCGCGGCTTGAGGTTGGCCAGCCGGGTGCGCCGGCCCCCCGTTTGGCCCGCGAAGCGGCCCGAAAAGCGTTGGAGGACGGCGATCCGCTCGGCTATACGGTCGCGCTGGGAATGCCGGAATTGCGGGCGCGGATTTCAGCAATGTATGCGCAGGTCCACGGCCTTGACATCGCGCCGGAGCGCATTGTCGTGACGACCGGATCCTCCGCCGGATTTCTGCTCGCATTCCTATCCCTGTTTGATGCGGGTGCGCGATTGGCGCTCGCCGATCCGGGCTATCCGAGTTACCGCAACATCCTGAAATCAATCGATATCGAGCCTGTGCGGATCGAGGCCACGCTCGCCTCCGGCTATCAGCCCACCCCTGAATTGCTGGGCGCGGCGCGGGCGGACGGCGCGTTGGACGGCCTGCTTGTTGCCAGTCCCGCAAACCCAACCGGAACCGCCCTGTCTCGAGATGCCCTCGCGGCATTGATCGCGGATTGTGAGGCCCACGGCACGGCGTTGATCTCTGACGAGATCTATGACCGCCTCTGGTACAATGAGAAACCCGTGTCGGCCTTGGCCCTCACCGATAATGTGATCGTTATCAACAGCTTCTCGAAATATTATTGCATGACCGGATGGCGCATCGGCTGGATGGTCGTGCCGCAAGACATGGTTCGCCCCATCGAGCGGCTGGCCCAAAACCACTTCATCTGCCCGCCCCATATTTCGCAAGTTGCCGCCCTCGCTGCGATGGGCGCGCAAGAAGAGCTGGAAGGACATATGGAAGTATACCGCCGCAATCGCGCGCTACTGTTACAGGCGCTGCCGGGTCTCGGTTTCCGCGACATAGCCCCCGCAGACGGTGCGTTTTACATCTACGCCGATGTGGGCGCGCTGACCAACGACAGCGGCGATTTCGCCCGCCGGATGTTGGCCGGGGCCCATGTCGCCGCCGTGCCGGGCATGGATTTCGACCCCGTGCGCGGACGGCAAACCATGCGCTTTTCCTTCGCCGGGTCGGCCCAAACCGTCGAAACCGCCGCCGAACGCCTCACGCGCTGGCTGAGATAGGACAGTGCAGACCTGCGCAACCTTGCGGATTGTTATAAATACCGTCTGCAAAGCCAATCCACAATCGCGCGCACGGCAACTGTCAGAAAAGCCAGCACCACCACAGCGGCGAACATCAAATCTATCTTCGCCCGCCCGCTGGCCAGCAGCATCAGGTAGCCCAATCCCTTCGAGGAGCCGACCCATTCACCAATCACCGCGCCAATCGGCGCATAAACCGCCGCCATCCGCAGTCCCGTAGCCAGAGAGGGCATCGCGGCGGGAATCCGCACCCGCCGCATAACCTGCACTGGCGTCGCCCCCATCACCTGCGCCAAGTCAACAAACCCGCGCTGCGTGCCGTTCAGCCCGTCATAAAACGCCGAGGCCACCGGAAAATAAACAATCAGCACAGCCATTATTACCTTCGGCGACAGTCCGAAACCGAACCACAGCGTCAACACAGGGGCCAGCGCGAAGACCGGAATCGCTTGCGAGAAAACCAGTACAGGCAGCACATATTTCCGCGCGCGTGCTGAAAATGCGATATGAATTGCCGTTGCAATCCCCAGCGCCGCCCCGATGGTCAGGCCCAGCACCACCTCCAGCAGCGTCACCAACCCATGTTCGGCCAATGACTCCCAATGCGTCAGCATCGCCTGCCCCACGCGCAGCGGTCCGGGCAGGATGAAATGCTGCACCCCGGTCAGCCAGACCAGCATTTGCCACCCCGCGAGTGCAAACGCCGTCGCCAGCAGAGGCGTGCGCCAGCGCATCATGCCCGCAATTCCTTGAACAACGCCCCTTGCGCGCGCAGCACCGCCGCATCATCCACCGCACGGGGCGCGTCACCCTCAGGCACAGCCATCGCACGTAATCCGGCCTCATCGAGAATATAAATCACATCGGACAGGCGCGCCGCCTCCGCCGGATCATGGGTGATAAGCAACACCGTCCGCCCCGCGAACAACTCCACGGCCAATTCCTGCATCTGTGCCCTGTTTCGCGCGTCGAGCGCCGAAAACGGTTCGTCCAGCAGGATCACGGGCCGATCCTCCATCATCGTCCGCACCAGCGCCACGCGCTGTCGCTGTCCGCCGGACAGGGTAGGGGGCTTTTGCCCGATTTGCGCGGTCAGCCCGACCCGCCCGATCAGCGCTTTGGCCCGCTCAAAATCCGGCACTCCCCCCCGCAACCGCGCGCCCAGAACCGCATTGTCCAGCACATTCAGCCAAGGAAACAGCAGATCATCCTGCGCCATATAGGCCACGTCTGGCGCGTCGATCTCCCCCTCGAAAGCGCCGCCGATCTCCAGCCCCGCAATCAGTCGCAGGATTGTGGATTTGCCCACGCCTGACGGCCCCAGAATACAAGTCCAGCCGCCGTCCCGCAGCGTCAATTCCAGCGGCCCGAACAACCGCTCTCCACCCATAAAACAGGTTCCTGAGAGGGAAACATTAGTCATCATCTTGACCGGAGCCGCGTAGCGGCGAGCCGAAGTCCGCTGAAACATGGATTCCCTGCCTGCGCAGGGAATGACACTGTCTATCACTCATCCGTGTGGCCTCTAAGCCCCATTCCCCAGAACGCAACCTCCAACTCCGTCGCCGTCTTAAACCGCGCCGCCAGCGCCTCCCCGCGCGGACTGTCCGCCAGCGAACCAACCCGCCGCGCGACCGCCCCGTCGATCATCGCTCCGACAGTGACGCACACTTCCTGATACTCCGCTCCGGCATAGGTATCGATCCACGGACGATAGGTGTCCGAGGTTGCCTCCGTCCCCAGCCGTGCGCCGATCTCGCCATATCCCATCACGCAGGGCGCAAGCGCGGCCATCAGATCAAGGAAATCCCCCGAAAATCCGGCCTCCAGCACATAGCGCGTATAGGCCAGATTTTCCGCTTCCTCGGCGGCATTGAACAACGCCGCTTCTTCAATTCCTTCGGCGGCGCAGGTTTTAACGTGCAAAGCCATCTCGTGATTGACCAGCGCATCCACCGTTCCGGCGGCCACTTTCATCTCTTCCAGCGTCCCGGCTTTCACTGCCGCCAACGCCCACGCACGGGAGAAATGGAACAGGAAAACGTAATCCTGCACCAGATAATGCAGAAACGCCGCGCGTGGCAGCGTTCCATCCCCCAACCCTTGGACAAAGGCATGGCGGGTATAATCCTCCCATGCCTGCCTTGCGGCCCCGCGCCATGCGGAGAAGGTTTGTCCGTAAACCGGCTTACTCATCGGCGGTCACATCCACAGCGATCTTGCTCACCGGATTGACCGACGGGGCCAGCCCTGAATCTTTCAAAAACGCCTCAAACCGCGCATACCGGCCCGCATCCAACGCGGCGGGACGCAGGGCAAAGCGGGGCAGCGTGTCCACCCACGCAAGGCGGTTCAGTTCATCATCCAACTCCTTGGATGTGCCGATAAAGATGTCGCGGCTTTCTTCGGGATGGTTCACAATATACTGCACGGCCTTCTCGGTTGCCGCCAGAAACCGCACGATCACGTCCTTATCCATCAACTCAGGATTGGCGACATAGATCAGTTCATCATAGGACGGCAGCCCCTCTTCCTCAGGGTAAAAGCACCGCCCCTTCACGCCCTCAATATCCATCTGATTCAATTCAAAATTCCGGAACGCCCCGATCACCGCATCCACTTGCCCCGTCATCAGCGCGGGCGAGAGTGACCAGTTCACATTGACCATTTCCACATCGTCAATCGTCATACCGTGCTTTGCGAACATCGCGTTCAGCACCGCTTCCTCGACCCCGGCGACCGAGAACCCGACCTTCTTGCCCTTCAAATCCGCAATCGTCCCGATCGGTCCGTCATCTTGCACCAGCAAGCAGTTCAGCGGCGTCGAAACCAGCGTCCCGACCCGCACCAGCGGCAACCCCTCATGGATTTGCAGGTGCAGCTGCGGCTGATAAGAGATCGCAAGATCAGCCTTCCCCGCAGCGGCCAGCTTTGGCGGGTCCGATGGATCGGCGGGCGCAATCACCTCCACTTCCAAATCCTGCTCGGCGAAATAACCCTTCTCCTCGGCAATGATAATAGGCCCGTGATCGGGGTTCACAAACCAGTCCAGCATCAACGTCAGCTTGTCAGTCGCCATTGCCGGGGTTGCCGCCATCAGGGCCGCGCACAAGATCAGGTATTTCATCGCAGTCACTCTCTATGTCATTGAATTTTTTGTATTAACGCGTGTTCAGGATTGGCTTATGCCATCACCTGCAACCACTCCCGCACCCGCGCTTCGGGATCATCATTGAGCGTAATATCGGTCACAGCCGACACCACATCCGCCCCCGCATCCCGCACCAGCTTTGCCCGCTCCGGCGTCATCCCGCCGATGCCGATCAGCGGAACATCCCCGACCAGCCCCTTCCACTCACGCACACGGTCCAGCCCTTGCTCGGTCCATTTCATCTGCTTCAGGATCGTCGGATAGACCGGCCCCAGCGCCACATAATCCGGCTCCAACGCCAGCGCCCGCTCCAACTCGGCATGGTCATGCGTGCTGATCCCCAGCTTCACACCCGCCGCCCGCAGCGCGCCGACATCCGCATCATCCAGATCTTCCTGACCCAGATGCACGTAATCGCAGCCCTCATCGATGGCGATTTGCCAATGGTCATTCACCACCAACTGCGCGCCATGTTCCGCGCACAGATCACGCGAAGCCACAATTTCAGCGCGCAGCGTATCCGGCGCACCGCCCTTGATGCGCAGCTGCACCAGCTTCACGCCCAGCGGCAGCATCCGGCGCAGCCATTCCGCATTGTCGAAAATCGGATAAAACGGGTGCAAACTCATTCCAGAAACGCCTTTCCAATCAGTGGGGTAGAGGGCGATGCCATATCACGCGGTTCCATCGGGTCCGCTTCATACCCCGTGCGCCCCGCCTCAACCGCCCGCGCCATCGCCAGCGCCATCTGCGCCGGATCACCCGCTTTGGCGACCGCCGTGTTCAGCAGCACCGCATCAAAACCCATCTCCATCGCTTGCGCCGCGTGAGAGGGCAGCCCGATGCCCGCATCAATCACCATCGGCACATCCGCAAACTGCGCGCGGATCGCCTTCAATCCCTGAATATTCGACAGCCCCAACCCCGACCCGATCGGCGCACCCCAAGGCATCAAAACCCTGCACCCCGCATTCAGCAGTTTGTCGGCCACAATCAAATCCTCGGTCGTATAGGGAAAGACCTCAAACCCCTCATCGCTCAGGACTTTCGCGGCCTCAACGAGCGCAAAAACATCCGGTTGCAACGTGTCGGTATGGCCGATGACTTCCAGCTTGATCCAAGGGGTCCCAAAGATTTCCCGCGCCATATGCGCCGTCGTCACCGCCTCTTTAACCGTGTGGCATCCGGCGGTATTGGGCAGGATTTTCACCCCCATCCCGCCGACCAGCGACCAGAAATCCTGCCCCGCCTTGTCATGCCCGCTTTCCCGCCGCAGCGAAACTGTCGCGATTCCCGCGCCGCTCACCTTGAACGCGCCCGCCATAATCGAGGGCGACGGGTACAACGCCGTACCAAGCATCAGGCGGCTGTCAACTTCGGTTTCATAGAACTTGACCATGCCTCAACCCCCCTGTCGCGGGGCAAGAATTTCCACACGATCTCCGTCGCTTAGCGTGGTCTTTTCCCGTGCCACCGCTGCTACAAAATCGCCGTTCACGGCAGTTGCTACAGTGGTTGCGTCATGTCCCAACGTCTCCAAAACCTGCGCCAGCGTTGCGGCCTCCACCTCTTGCGCGTCACCATTCACGATCAGCTTCATGCCGCAATCTCCACCGATTTGCCTTCAAGCAGGTACTCCGCCGTGATCCGCGCCATCGCCGGAGCCAGTAAAAAGCCATGCCGATACAAGCCGTTAACGTAAACTGTCCCGCCTGACCTTCCCGCTCCCTCTCCCTTTGGGAAAGTGGTGATCCTCGGCAAATTATCCGGAAACGCGGGCCGCGCATCGACACCGATTTCCAGCACCTCGGCCTCCGCAAATGCCGGATGCAGCGCGTATGCCGCGCTCAACATTTCCAGCAGCGCCCGCGCTGTAATCCGCTCGCGCTCGGTGCTTTCCACCATCGTCGCGCCCAGCATGTAGACCCCGTTCCCGCGCGGCACGATATAAAGCGGAATGCGCGGATGCAGCAGACGCACGGGCCGCGTCAGCGTCACATCAGGACAGCGGATTACCAGCATCTCGCCCTTGACCCCGCGCAAATCCGCCAACGCATCCCGCGCGGACAGCCCGCGACAGTCGATGCGTTGTACGCTATCCGCAGGAACGGAGGCGTCTGTCTCAACCGGAACTCCTTTATCGGCCAGTGCTTTAGACAGCGCCGCCAGCGCATCCCTCGGCGTCAGATGCGCCTCCTCCGCGAAGAACAGCCCCCGCTCAAACCGCCCCGCGAGATCGGGTTCCAGTGCATCCACACCTGCCCGATCCAGCGTCTCAAAAGCCGAAGTCCGCCGCGCGAAACGGTCCAACTCCCTCTTGTCCCGCCCCAAAGCCAGCACCAAAGTCCCGCGCCGCGAGACGCCGCCCGCGTGCAAATCCCACCAATCCGCCGCCTCCCGCCCGAGCGTCAGCACAGGTTCCTCGGCACTTTCCCGCTCGCACCACGGGGCCAGCATTCCGCCCGCCCACCAGGAGCAAGCGTGATCCCCCGGCGCGGCTTCACGGTCGAAAAGCCGCACAGAAGCACCCCGTTTGACCAGTTCCGTAGCGACGCAAAGCCCCGCGACTCCCGCCCCGATGATCTCGAAACTCATGCCCACACCGCGTGAAAATGATGCACCGGACCATGTCCGCCGCCGATTTCCAGCCCGTCCGCCGCCCGGATCGCGCCATTCAGATAAGAATGAGCTGCGCGCACCGCATTCTCCAAACCGTCGCCCCGTGCCAGAAATGCCGCAATCGCCGAGGAATAGGTGCAGCCCGTGCCGTGGGTGTTGCCCGTCTCGACCCGCTCGCTGGTCAGTTCGACGGGCGTATCCTCGCACAGCAGGAAATCCGTGCAAATCCGTCCCTCTGCATGGCCGCCCTTCACCAGAACCGCCCGCGCGCCAAGCCTCAGAATCCGCCGCCCTTGCTCTGCCGCATCAACTTCCGCCCCGGTCAGGCGCGCCGCTTCGGGCAGGTTCGGCGTCACCAGCGTCGCGCGGGGCAGCAGATGCTCAATCAGCGCTTCAACCGCGTCATCCTGCAACAGCGCATCGCCGGACTTGGCCACCATCACGGGGTCCAGCACCACAGGACCGCCAAATCCGGCCAGTCCCTTCGCGACCACTTCAATCAGCTCAGGCGAGAACAGCATCCCGATCTTGACCGCATCGACCCGAATATCGCTCAAAACCGCGTCAATCTGCGCGGCCACCACGTCCAGCGCCACAGGGGACACCGCCGTCACCGCCCGCGTGTTCTGCGCGGTGATCGCGGTAATCACGCTGCATCCATAGACGCCGAGCGCCGAAAATGTCTTGAGATCGGCCTGAATCCCGGCCCCGCCGCCGCTATCCGAGCCTGCAATGGTAAGGGCCGTCGCTGTCATCACCACTCCACACGTTATGCGGGCGTGGCGTGTGAGCGGGCGCGCTGTGTGACAGCGGAATGACCGTTCCCTACGCCGGAATTGCCCGGATCAGGTTCGATGGGTCAGCGTTACACTTCTCAGCCTTTTTACAGGCCCCCCAACGGTTAATTGCAGAGATAGAGCCTTTCAAACGCTTCGGCAAGGGGGGTGTTTCAACCTCATGATGTCATTGCCGGACTTGTTCCACGAGTGTCCGGCAGTTTTTACTTTTAGGTGCTTGGTCACTATTATCGGAAAGTGCTTCATATAAAGCTGGTGCATCGCATTTACTGAAAAATATT
>CALFAK010000074.1 GCA_937948985.1 uncultured Neomegalonema sp.
CCCCGCCGTCGCGGGGTATGACATTGTTTTTATTGTGAATATGCTTTTGGAAATTCTTGTCAGTGAGAAATCTAAACCAGATGCGTGCATGCGGTAGCGTCGGGCGCGGGGCAGCGTATATACTGGTCGGAAACCAACCACCCTCACCCCGGCCCTCTCCCGGAGGGAGAGGGGGAAGGAGGGGGCGTTTTGTCGGCCTAATAATATCCCAACCGTTTGTCTTCTGCCACGGCTGCGGGGTCGCGGTCTGCCGGATTGCCGTAGCCGCCGCCGCCGGGGGTTTTTACTTCGACGCGGTCGCCGGGTTTGAGGGGGATGTCCTGTTCTTTGGACAGGTGCTCCGGTGTGTAGGGGACGCCGTCGCGCCAGACGGTGACCTCGTTCGGCGCGCCGTCTTCACCGCCCAGCACGCCTTGGGGCCCGGTGCGGCCATGATCCATGACGAAGGAGGCGCGGGCCTCGCCGCGCCTGAGTTCCAGCTCGTATTCGAGGCCGAAGCCGCCGCGATGCGCGCCCGCGCCGCCGGACCCTTCGCGCAGGGCATAGCGTCGATAGAGGACGGGGAATTGTTGCTCCATAATCTCTATCGGGGGCGCTTTGGAGATGCCGATGGTTGAGCAGCCGTTGGTCAATCCGTCATGGTCCGCATTGCCGCCATAGCCGCCGCCCGACAGCTGATACATCACATAAGACCGCCCGCGTTCGGGGTCGTAACCGCCCAAGCCGAAATTGCCGGAGGTTCCGGCAGGGGCCGCTGTGACTTGGTCAGGCAGGGGGCCGACGAGGGCGGCGAAGACGGCTTCGGCAATGCGTTGGCTGACCTCCGCCGCGCAACCGGAGACGGGGCGGGGGTAGTGCGCGTCGAGGAATGTGCCCTCCGGCGTGATGACGTGCAACGGCTCAAACGCGCCCGCGCTCATGGGGACATCGGGGAAGATGTGGCGCATGGCGAGGTAGACGGAGGAGAGCGTGGTGGCCAGAACCGAGTTCATCGGACCTTGGCACGGGGGGCTGGACCCGGCGAAGTCGAAGGTGAGCGCGTCGCCGGATTTGGTGACGGCGAGGTTGATCTCCAGCGGTTCGTTCACCACGCCGTCGCTGTCGACGATGGCTTGGGAGCGGTAGGTGCCGTCGGGGATTTGAGCGATGCGGGCGCGCATTTGTCGGGCCGCACGCTTGCGTAACTCGGCGATGGCGGCGCGGACGGTGTCGTCCCCGTAGCGGTCCAACAACTCGCCAAGGCGGATTTCACCGACTTGCAGGGCGGAGGCTTGGGCTTTCACATCGCCGATGCGCTGTTCGGCCACGCGGATGTTCGAGCAGATGATGGCGTAGATTTCGCTGTCCATCACGCCGCGCTTGAACAGTTTGACCGGGGGCAAGCGCAGCCCCTCCTGCTCGACAGCGGTGGCGCTGGCCGAGAAGCCGCCGGGGACAGCGCCGCCGATATCAGGCCAGTGGCCTGTGTTCGACAGCCAGCAGAAAATACCGCCGTTGCGGTAGACGGGCTTTGCAAAGCGTACGTCCATCAGGTGCGTGCCGCCGAGATAGGGGTCGTTGACGATGTAGATGTCTTCGGGTTCGGGCGGCAGGACGCGACCTTCGGCGATCATTTCGATCAGCGTGCGGGTGGAGAATTGCATGGTGCCGACGAAGACGGGCAGGCCGCCCGCACCTTGGGCGATCAGTGCCCCGTCATCGGCGGCGTAGATGCCGTCGGAACGGTCATTCGCCTCGGCGATTACGGGGGAGAAGGCCGCGCGGGAAAATGTCAGGTCCATCTCGTCGCAGACCTGTTGCAGCCCCGCGCCGATGACGGAGAGGGTGATGGGGTCAAGGGTCATCATCCCACCTCCACAATCAGGTTGCCGTCGGCATCTTGGGTGACGGTATCGCGCGGCTCGATGACGATGGTGGTGTCCATTTGCTCGATGATGGCCGGGCCTGCGAAGGTGGTGGCGTCCGGCAGGTGGTCGCGGCGGTAGACGGGGGTGTCATGCCAGCCGTCCTCGAACCAGACATTCCGCGTTTCGATCTGCGCATCGGCCAGCGTCCCCTTGCGCCCTGCCGCGTCGATGAGGGCGGAGAGGTCAATTTCGGGGCGCACGCCGATGATGGAGGTGTTGAGGTTGACCAGATTGGCGCGGATTTCAGGCAGGCTGACACGGAAGCGGTCATAGTAGACTTGCTCGAACAGGGATTGCAGCGTGTCGCGGTCGATATCGGGACCGGGCAGCGGGACGCGCAGGAGGTGGGTCTGGCCGATGAACTGCATTTCGGCGCTGTAAATGGCGTCAATGCGGGTGATTTCGATCCCCTCTTGCGCAATCAGGGCGCGGCCTTCGGCGGTGTGGCGCGCGAAAACGCCTTCGACTTCGGACATGTCGAGATCGGCCACGGGGCGGTTGAGGGTACGGACAAAATCGTGGCGCAGGTCAGCGACGACACAACCGAGCGCGTTAGTGATGCCGGGACGCGCGGGGATGAGGACACGGGGGATGGCCAGCTCGCGCGCGATGGCGACGGCGTGCAGCGGCCCCGCTCCACCGAAGGCAAACAGGGCGAAATCGCGGGGGTCTATGCCAAGCGAGACCGAGACCATGCGTGTCGCCCCCGCCATACGGGTGTTGGCGATGCGCACCACAGCCGCCGCCGCCTCCAGCGGGTCGAGGCCCAGCGGCCCGCCCAGTTTGGCGGCGAAGATGGCTTTGAGATCATCGAAGGACACGGGCGCATCGACGGAGAACAGCTTTTGCGGGTTCAGCCGCCCCAGCAGCAGGTTGGCATCCGAGATTGTGGGCAGCTGACCGCCACGCCCGTAGCAGATGGGGCCGGGCATGGCCCCTGCACTCTCCGGCCCGACCTCCAGCAATCCGGCATCATTGACCCGCGCGATGGAGCCGCCGCCCGCGCCAACTGTGCGGACATCAACCATCGGAAGGTGGATCGGCATGGCGTATTCGACTTCGATCTCGGAAGACACAGCCGGGGTGGCGTTGCGGATCATCGAGACATCGGTTGACGTGCCGCCCATATCGTAGGTGATGAGATTCGGCTCACCCGCCTGCCGCCCCGTGTACGCCGCCGCCATGACGCCGGAAGCAGGGCCGGACATTACGGTTTTCGCGGCCTCCTGCGCCACAAAGCGGGACGACACCATGCCGCCATTGCCGTTCATAATCAGCACGTCATTGCGATAGCCGCCCTTGGCCAACTCGTCCCGTAAACGATCCACGTAGCGGGTGAGGAGCGGCTGGACGGAGGCGTTGACGGCGGCGGTCACACCCCGCTCGAACTCGCGGCTTTCGGCCAGCAATGTGTGGCCGATGGTGATGTTGGCGTTGGGCCAGACCTCGCGGGCGATCTCTCCGGCGCGCAATTCGTGGGCGGGATTGGCGTAGGAGTGAAGGAAGTGGATGACGAGGGACTCGCACTCCGCCGCGATCAGAGTGGCGAGTGCGGCGCGGAGGGCGGGTTCGTCCAACGGAGTCAGGACCGTACCGCCGGCGTCCATACGCTCAGGCACTTCCATGCGCAGGTCGCGGGGGATGACGGGCTTGAAGATGCCCGTCATGCCGTAGGCTTGCGGGCGGGTGCGGCGGCCAAGCTCCAGCACATCGCGGAAACCGGACGTGGTGATCAAGCCCGTGCGGGCGAGTTTGCGCTCCAGCACGGCGTTGGTGGTGGTGGTGGTTCCGTGGACGATAAGGTCGAGAGTGGCCAGATCAGCGCCGCCCGCCTCCAGCGCCGCCAATACGCCGAAGGCCTGGTTATCGAGGGTGGTGGGGGTCTTGGCGAGGCGGACCTGGCTGGTGGCGGGGTCCATCAGCACGAGGTCGGTGAACGTGCCGCCGACATCAATCCCGGCGACCTGGCCGCGTGTGTCTGAGGTGCTCATAGAGGCGCGCTTTCCGGTTTTCGGCCCGCATCGCTGACAGCGCTCCACGAGAGGCGGGCGCGGTGGACGGCGGGTCCGGCGGGGCAGGTTGCGCGGGGATGGTGTTCTTTTCTGAGCGGTTGACGGGGCACGTTGACTCATTCCGGCTTGAGTTTACTCTGCGCACACTTGATATGAGCGTCAGGCAAAAGACAACACTGATGCGGGGCGAAAACCATGGCGGACGGAACAATGACGGCTGAGACGACGACGGAATTTCCTGTCCCTAACGGTATGCTTGCGGAAACAGTGATCTCGGTCGAGCATTACACCGACCGCCTGTTCAAATTCCGCATGACCCGCCCGGCCAGCTTTCGCTTCCGCTCCGGCGAGTTTGTGATGATCGGGCTGCCGAATGCGGAGAAGCCTGTGATGCGCGCGTACTCGATTGCAAGCCCGTCATGGGACGAGGAGCTGGAGTTTTTCTCGATTAAAGTACCGGACGGGCCGCTAACCGAGCATCTGCAAAAGGTTCAACCCGGCGATACCGTGCTGATGCGTAAAAAGCCCGTGGGGACGCTTGTGAATGATGCGCTGTTGCCGGGTAAGCGGCTTTATATGGTGTCCACCGGGACCGGAATTGCGCCGTTCGCGTCGCTGATCCGCGAGCCGGAGACCTATGAGAAATTTGAGCAGGTGATCCTGATCCACACCACCCGCGAAGTTGCCGAGCTGACCTATGGCAAGGAGCTGGTCGCGGCGACGCGGGACGATCCGCTGGTGGGTGAGGAGGCGAGCAAGCAGCTGACCCACTATCCGACCACGACGCGGGAAGAGAGTGATAAAATGGGACGCTCGACGGATTTAATCCGGAGCGGAAAGTTGTTTGAGGATTTGGGCGTGCCGCCGCTGAATCCCGAAACCGACCGCGTGATGATCTGCGGGTCGATGGATATGCTCAAGGATGTGAAAGCGATCTGCGAGGAAGCGGGACTGACGGAGGGTGCGAATAACCGTCCGGCGGAGTTTGTGGTGGAGCGGGCGTTTGTGGATTGATGGGGAAAAGCTCCCTGAATTCACTGCGCGAAAACCTGCCGCGATAGGATAGTTTGCGGTTGAGCCGCCGTCTTCTGGCCCTGCAACATGCGCTGGCGGATGTGCCGAAACAGGCGCGCAGGCTGGCGCGGTGGCAGGTGAAACGAGTCGCGGCGGGCGGGATTGCGCGGCCCATGCGACCGGGACGGCCACCGGGACACCGAGCGCGGGGGCGTGATCCGGTCGATGAGGCGCTGCGCGACTGCCATGCGCTTGCGCTGTATGTGCTGCATCCGCCGGATACGTGACTTGATGGATTTTGA
>CALFAK010000075.1 GCA_937948985.1 uncultured Neomegalonema sp.
AGCATATGCGTGCAGATGCGGTCTAGGAACCAGCGGTCGTGGCTGATGACCACCGCGCAACCCGCAAAGTTGAGCAACGCATCTTCCAGCGCCCGCAGCGTATCCACGTCCAAATCGTTTGTCGGCTCATCGAGCAGGATAACGTTGCCGCCCTCTTTGAGCAGCTTGGCCATGTGCACGCGGTTACGCTCGCCGCCTGACAGCATGTTCATCTTCTTCTGCTGGTCGCCGCCTTTGAAGTTGAACGCGCCGACATAGGCGCGGGAGTTCACCTCCGCCGAGCCGAGCTGGATCATGTCATTGCCGTCTGAGATTTCCTCCCAGACGGTCTTTTTCGGGTCCAGCGCATCGCGGGACTGGTCAACATAGCCCAATTGCACGGTTTCGCCGAAGGTAACGGTTCCCTCGTCAGGCTGCTCCTGTCCGGTCATCATGCGGAACAGCGTGGTTTTACCCGCACCGTTCGGGCCGATCACCCCGACGATGCCGCCCGGTGGCAGCGAAAAGCTCAGACCGTCGATCAACAGTTTGTCGCCGAAGGCTTTCTTGACGTTATCAACCTCAATGACTTTGCCGCCCAGACGCGGGCCGTTCGGGATGATGATCTGGGCCTTGCCGACCAGCTCGCGCTCGGACTGCGCAACCATTTCGTTGTAGGAGTTCAGGCGTGCTTTGGACTTTGCCTGACGGGCTTTCGGCGACTGGCGCACCCATTCAAGCTCGCGGGCCATCGTGCGTTTCTTGCCCGCATCCTCACTTTTCTCCTGCTCCATCCGCTTGGCTTTCTGCTCCATCCAGGAGGAATAGTTGCCCTCCCAAGGGATTCCTTTGCCGCGATCGAGTTCGAGAATCCACGAGGTGATGTTGTCGAGGAAATAGCGGTCGTGGGTGATCAGCAGCACCGCGCCCGCGTATTCCTGCAGGTGCTTTTGCAGCCACGCGATGGTTTCGGCGTCAAGGTGGTTGGTCGGCTCGTCAAGCAGAAGCATATCGGGCGCTTCGAGCAGCAGCTTACACATCGCAACACGGCGCTTCTCACCACCGGACAGAGTCGTCACATCCGCATCATCGGGCGGACAGCGCAGCGCCTCCATCGCGACATCAATCTGGCTGTCTAAGTCCCACAGGTTCTGCGCATCGATCTGATCCTGCAACTCGGTCATTTCGTCCATCAGGTCAGGGTCTTCGGCGATGCCCATCGCGACCTCGTTAAAGCGGTCGAGCAGCGCTTTCTTCGGCGCAACACCTTCCATGACGTTCTCACGCACGGTCTTGGTTTCGTCGAGATTGGGTTCCTGCGGCAGATAGCCGACGCGCGTTCCTTTATCGGCCCATGCCTCGCCGGTGAACTCTTTGTCCAGCCCGGCCATGATTTTCAGCAGAGTCGATTTACCCGACCCGTTAACCCCGATCACCCCGATTTTAGCGCCGGGATAAAAGAACAGCCGGATGTTCTGGAAAACGGGCTTGCCGCCCGGATAGGTTTTTGAGACGCCATCCATGTAGTAGACAAATTTCTCAGCCATAAGCCTGCGCTTCCCGATGTGTTGATTGCCGTTTTTCGGGTTCTAGCGGTACGGCGCGGGAAAGGCAATTTCCTCGCGATATCACATCGCAATTTCAATCATCGCCGGCCCCGCACGCTCTTCCACCGCTCCCAACGCCTCGCGCAGGGCATCGGGGGTCATGGCACAGCGGGTATAGGGCAGCGCATACGCCGCCGCGAGGTGCTCGAAATCGGGCGGGGTGGGGTCACAGCCGACAACGGTGATGTCCGCGCGCCGCATCCACGAGGCGATCTCGCCATAGCCGTGATTGTTCCAGATAATGAACAGGATCGGCAGCTTTTCATCGATCGCCGCCATGATCTCCGGCAGGGTAAACTGCGCCCCGCCATCACCCGCGATACAGACCACAGGCGCAGCGGGTTCCGCCAACGCCGCCCCGATGGCCGCCGGAATCGAAAACCCCAACGCCCCGAAACCCGTTGCCGCATTAAACCATCCACACGGGCGGTCATGGTCATAGTAAAGATTCCCCGCATAGGTCGCTTGCGTCGAATCTCCCACCATCAGCGCACCGGGCAGCGCCTCACGCAACGCATCCAGCAACGCAAGCTGGGTCCGCATATCCGCCCCTATCTCCACCAACGCCGCCTTACGCACACGCTCCGCACGGGCGGCCCCGTGATGTTCAGCGGTGCCATTGCCCAGCGCATCCAGCAAAGCGGGCGCGACCGTCTCAACGCGCCCCTCAATGCCCTCCGCTATCTGATAGCGGGTCAGCTGATCCAAACTCACATCAACACGCAGCACTTTCTCAAACGGAATGGTCCAGCCGTTCTGATTCATATCGTAATCGGTCGGCCCCAGCTCCGTTCCCAGGGCAAGAATACAATCGGCCCCGTCAATCTCCACGCGCGCGGCTTCAAGGCTGGGACTGCACGGGATGGTCAGCGGATGACCATGCATCAGCCCCCGCGCATTCGCCGTTTGAATCACAGGCGCGTCCAGCCGTTCCGCAATCGCCCGCACAGTTGCACCCGCACGTTTGGCGCCACCGCCAACCAATATCACGGGCCGCATGGCTGCCTTCAACCGCCCGGCAATCGCGCTTACATCCGGCAAAACGGGCGCGGTATGCGGCGATTCCGGCAATGCTGCGGGTTCGGCGGGCAGTGGCATCACATCGGTGGGAATTTCGATATGCACCGGTCCCCCGCGTTCTCCCTCTAAAATCGCAAAAGCACGATCAAGCGCTTGCGCCAGCTCCGACGCTTCGCGCACCTGGATCGACGCCAAGGCCACCGTCGCCGCCAAGCCCTGCTGATCAGGCAACTCATGCAAGTGCCCCCTGCCTTTGCCCAACGAGGCCCGCTTGTTCACGCCCGTAATCACCAACATCGGAATACTGTCGGCCAATGCTTGCGCCATGGGCGTAATCGCATTGGTCAGGCCGGGTCCGGTAATCAGAAAGCACACGCCCGGCTTGCCCGACACCCGCGCATAGCCATCGGCCATGAATCCCGCACCTTGCTCATGGCGGGGCGTGATATGCCGGATCTTCGACGCTCCAAGCCCGCGATACAACTCAACCGTATGCACACCCGGAATGCCAAACACCACTTCAACGCCGCGCGCTTCAAGCTGCTGCACAAGGGCTTCACCAATGCTGAGTGTCATGACGTGATCCTTTTGCTGACCCTTCCAGTGATGCGCGGAAGACTTGCGCAATTCCAGCAAAAAGCACAGGCTTTGACCATCACAAAGGGAGACAAGCGATGGACAGCCCCGAACATTACGCGCAGGCCCGCAAAATCGCGCCGGGGTTAAAGCCGGATGGATCGCCCGATGATAATGACCGTGTCGAGATCGGCCCCACCGCACTGGCGTTTGAGGAATGGGCGGCGGCGGGCCTTACGGCTCCCAACCTGACGCGAATGCGCGAATTCCGCCATGCCCGCCTCGTCGCGGCAATGGCGGAACGTGATTGCGGCGGGCTGCTGCTGTTCGATCCGCTGAACATCCGCTACGCCACGGACACCACGCATATGCAGCTGTGGAACACGCATAACCCTTTCAGAGCGGTGTTTCTGGGCGCGGATGGGCACATGGTCCTCTGGGAATACAAGGGGTTGCCGTTCTTGTCCGGGTATAACCCGCTGGTGCGTGAGGTGCGCGGAGGGGCGTCGATGTTCTATTTCGCCAGCGGCGATCACGGCGAGAAAGTAGCCCGTGACTTCGCCGGACAGATCGAGACGCTGATGGCTGAACACTGCGGCGGCAATCGGCGGCTGGGCGTGGATAAAATCATGCTCCACGGTGCGGATGCCCTGCGCGGCATCGGCATAACGCTGCTGGATGGCGAGGAAATCACCGAGAAAACCCGCGCAATCAAAGGACCGGACGAAATCAACGCCATGCGCTGTGCCATGCACGCTTGCGAGGCCTCCGTCGCGGCGATGGAAAATGCGGTGGAACCGGGGATGACCGAGAACGAGGTCTGGGCCGTCCTCCACGCCGAAAACATCAAGCGCGGTGGCGAGTGGATCGAAACCCGCATCCTCGCCAGCGGAACGCGCACAAACCCGTGGTTTCAGGAATGCGGTCCCCGCGTGATGGCGGCGGGCGAGTTGCTGGCCTTCGACACCGACCTGATCGGTTGTTACGGCATGTGCTGCGATATTTCCCGGACATGGCTGGTGGGTGAGGGCGACCCGACCGCCGAACAACAGCGGCTTTACCGCGAGGCCCACGCGCAAATCATCGAAAACACCGCAATCCTCGCACCCGGAAAGTCAATCAAAGAAATCGCAATGACAGGCCGCAACCCGCCCCCTGAGTTTGCGCCACAACGCTACGGGTCAAAGATGCACGGCGTGGGCCTGTGCGATGAGTGGCCGATTGTGCGCTATGGCATGGACTGGATTGAGGGACCGTATGATTACGATATCGAACCGGGCATGATGCTCTGCGTCGAGGCTTATGTCGGGGCAGTCGGCGGCCATGAGGGCGTAAAACTGGAGGATCAGGTGTTGATTACCGCAGACGGCGTCGAGAACCTGACCAACTATCCTTTTGATACGCGCCTGTTGGGAGACGGATGATGACCACCAAAAGAGTTCATGGCCCGTGTGCAGGCCGTTGCAGCGCCGTGGCGCATGGCGGTTTGGTCTACGCTGTTGCAACCGACCCGGATTCCGCCCCCACAATCGAGGGCCAGACCCGCAACACCCTCGCCGCTCTCGAACGTTTTCTGATCGAGGCGGGCAGCGGCAAAACCGGACTTCTGCAAGCCACCGTCTACCTGACCGATATGCGCAACAAAAAAGCGATGGACGCGATCTGGTGTGAGTGGATCGGTGATCGGGACAACTGGCCGCAACGCGCGTGCGTCGGGGCCGACTTGGAACCGACTGACCTGATCGAAATCGTCGTGACCGCGAAAGCGCTGTAAAAAACGCTCAGACCATTGGCGCTTGTTCCATCAAAAACGCTTCCGCCCGCGCCCAGAACGCGGCCTGCACATCCGGCGTTTCGATCAACGCTTCGTGGCGGCTGTTCTCAAGCCGGTGATGCACCATCGCCTCATTCTTGGCCGCGAACGCCTCAATCGCCTCATTCGAGACAACCGTATCCTCAGCCGCCGTAAACACCAGCGTCGGGGTCGTCACCGAATTTTCGGGCAGATTCGACAACGCATCAATCTGCGTCATTGCCGCGTTCAGCCAAGACCATGTCACCCCGCCAAGCCCCAGATCAGGATAGGTTTCGATCAGCCCGGCATAGCGCGCGAATTCCTCTTCGGAATGGGTCAGCACATTGTCCTTGAAACCCCAATCCCCAACGGTGCGATCATCGCAGGCCTGAACATAATCCTCGCCCTTGCCCCGCAATTTCGCCAACCCGCCCAGCGCACGGATGCCCAGCAATTTCAGCCAGGAAAAATGCAGCCCCAGCATCGGCGCGCTCAGGATCGCCGCATTGAAAGCATCACTTTCGCTCAACCGCCGCGTCGCGTTGCACCCGCCCATCGAATGCGCCATCAGGTACAGATTATCCGCCAAGCCCAGCCGCGCGACCTCCGCCATCGCGGCATCCAGATCACGTTGATAGCTGTCGAAATGGTCCACGTAACCCGGCAGCCGCGAGTCCAGCAGCCGTTGCGAAAGCCCTTGCCCCCGCCAGTCGAAGGTGAAAACGCCAAACCCCAGACCGTTAAGGCGGGCGATCACGGGGTAATATTTTTCGATAAACTCAGAACGCCCGTGGCACAGCAAAACCGTTCCACGCGGCGCGTTTTGCGCCCAGACAGCCGCGCGCAGCTCGATACCGTCCGCCGCTGTCAACAGCATAACCTCCCCGCCGGAGGGAGGGGTCGCATTCAATATGGCAGAGGCCGTCAGCCCAGCACCTTGGCAATTGCCATCGCCGCACCCATGCTGCCATCAATCTTGATTTTACCCGTCATAAACGCCGCCGTCGGGTCCAGATCACCATCCATCATTTCCTGGAAGGTATCCTCATCAGCGGAGATTGTACAATCCGCATCGCTCTCGGTATCTGCCGCAACAGTGGGTGGCGTGTTATTACCGTCAACCAGCACCGCCGAGCCATCGGTAAAATCGAACCGGACTGTAGAGCCGAACGCGTCCATGCCGTTCACTTTACCCTGAACCAGCTCAACGGCTTTGGCGAGTTTCGCATCATCCATCGTAATTCTCCCATTGCAGACGATTGGAATCTGTCGCCTGTACGCTTACCTTATTGTTCAGATACCTTGCCAAAGGTGAATGGTCCATACTTGCCGCAACGTAATGATCTGACTTAATTTGCTGGAGACGCCAATGCCCCGCCTTTTCCGTCCCGCCCTGATCGCGCTATTCGGGATATCTGTATGGCTGGCCCCGGCACAGGCACAAGACACAGCGCAAGACCAAGACAATGTCGGGGAACAAGCGGCCACAGAGGAACCCGCCGCGCCGGAGCAAATGGCCGATCTTTCGCTGGATGCGCTTTTCGGGCGGCTGACCGCCTCCAAGGACGACAAGGAAGCCTCCCGCTACACCAAGGAAATCTCCGAACGCTGGTCAACTTCGGGCAGCGATACCCTCGACTTGCTTCTCATGCGCGGGCGCAAAGCGATGCGCTCAGGCGATCACGACAAAGCCGTCGCACATTTCTCACGCCTCATCGCCTTCGCCCCGGAATTTGCCGAGGGCTGGAACGCGCGGGCGACCGCCTATTTCGCGCAAGAGGATTTCGGCTACGCCCTCGCCGATCTCTACCACGTCATGCGCTTGGAACCGCGCCATTTCGGCGCGCTGTCTGGCATGGCCCTGATCTTTGAAGGCTTGGACATGGAACGCCAAGCCCTCACCGCCTACCGCGAAGCCCTGACCATCCACCCCCATCTCGAAGGCGCAAAAGCGGGTGTTGAACGGCTCGAAGAAAAAGTCCAAGGCCAACCGATTTAGAGTGTTCCGCGATCAGGTTGGATCATAAAGCGTAAGAATTCACGCAAGTCTTGGCGGGAATTATGCCTCAACTTGATCGGGAATCACTCTAATAAAATCGCGCCGCAACACGACGCGACAACCCTCACGCGGCAGGTGCAAAAAGCTTTGCACAGCAAAGCGACCGCTTTCAAAACAATCGCCGCCCCATCGCAAAGCGCAAATACGGGGAGCTGGCACCTTTCACAATCAGAACCAACATTCCCACACAAAAACCAAGCGACCGACTGAGGGATATCTTTACTTCTTCAACCGCATCACCAAGCTCGACGTGTCCCAGCGGCGGCCGCCCATCGCTTGAACGTCGGCGTAGAATTGGTCGACCAGCGCGGTGACGGGGAGTTGGGCGCCGACTTCGTTGGCTTGTTCGAGGCAGATGCCCAGATCCTTGCGCATCCAATCGACGGCGAAGCCTTTGTTATCCTGAAAATCGCCGTCGAGCACCCATTCGTAGCGGTTTTCCATCTGCCAGCTTTGCGCGGCCCCTTTGGAGATGACATCGACCACGGCGCGGCCATCAAGGCCGGATTTGTTGGCGAATTCCATCGCTTCAGCCAGACCTTGGACGAGTCCGGCGATGCAGATCTGGTTGACCATCTTGCACAGCTGTCCCGCACCGGAGTCGCCAATCAAACGGCAGGATTTGGAATAGGCGTCGATCAGCGGTTCCGCGCTGTCGTAGGGGGCTTGGTCGCCGCCGCACATGACGGTGAGCGCGCCGTTTTCCGCGCCCGCCTGACCGCCGGAGATTGGGGCGTCGACAAAATCGAAGCCTTTGTCCCTGGCAATGGCGTGGAGCTCTTTGGCGACTTTGGCGGAGGCGGTAGTGTGGTCGACGAAGACGCTGCCCGCTTTCATAGTCTCAAACGCGCCGCCGGGGCCGGAGGTGACGCTGCGCAGGTCATCATCATTGCCGACGCAGGCCATCACATAATCGCAGCCTTCGGCGGCTTTGGCGGGTGTGTCGGCGTGGGAACCGCCATATTCGCTGACCCATTTTTCTGCTTTGGCCGTGGTGCGGTTATAGACGGTGACATCATGTCCTGCCTTTTGCAGATAACCCGCCATCGGGTATCCCATTACGCCAAGTCCGATGAATGCTACTTTCGCCATTTCCAAAGCTCCGTGTTTTGTGCTTTTACCGTCAAACATTGCGGGTGGTGTACATGCATGTTTGCGGCGGGGTTGAGATTATGATCGCGACGTAGCATGACCGCCGCAGATTTCAGGTCAATAGTGTAAATCTTATCGGAGAGAACAGGGTTGTTGGGATTGTGGCGATTGGTGAGGAGGGTTTTTGTGGGCCTGTTCTTTCTTGTCTTTTCGCTTTTGGCGAGTGCGTACATGCTCGCCTCGTTTTCTCTGCCGCAATTTGACGGCACACAACGGTTGCCGGGGGTGGACGCGAATATTGACGTGATCCGCGACGCGCAGGGCATCCCGCATATTTTTGCCAAGACCAAGCACGATACGTATTTTGCGCTGGGCTATATCCATGCGATGGACCGCCTTTGGCAGATGGATGTCGCGCGGATGCTGACTCAAGGGCGTTTATCTGAGCGGTTCGGGATCAGGGCGCTGCCGACGGATAAGCTGATGCGGGCGTTGGATTTGGACGGTCACGCCAAGGCGAGCCTTGCCGCGCTGTCGGATGAGACGCTGGAAGTGTTGGACGCCTATGCGGCGGGCGTGAACGCGCGCATGAAGCAGGTTGAGGATGAGGGGCTGGGGCGGGGTGCGCCGGAGTTCTATATCTTTGGCGGCGAGGTGGAGCCGTGGACGCCTGCGGATTCGATGTCGGTTTTGAAGTCGATGGCGTTTCAACTGTCGCGCGGAGCGCTGGCCAAGGAGGTCAAGCGCGGGCGGTTCCTGTTGTCGTTGGAATCAGATCAGGTGCGGGATTTGTTTCCTGACTATCCGGGTCAGGGTGCGCCCGCCTTTCCGCGCTTGCGGGTTGATGCTGCTCAGCCGGACGTGCGGATGGCGCGGGTTGATCTGCCGGTCTTGGGTGATTTGTTGGACGAGAGCGCGGCGGGGGCGTCGAATGCCTGGGCGGTGGATGGAACGCATTCGTCGGGCCGTGCGCCCCTGCTGGCCGCTGATCCGCATCTGACGCTGAGCGCGCCCTCGACATGGCATCCGGTGCAGATTACGGGGCCGGATATCGAGCTGATCGGGGGCAGTTTGCCCGGCATCCCTGCGATTGTGATCGGGCGTAACGCGTCGATTGCGTGGGGGCTTACCGCCGCAGAGATTGATGATACGGACGTGTTTATTGAGCAAGTCGATCCTGATGACCCGACCCGCTACAAAACGCCGGACGGGTGGGAAAAGTTTGAGATCAGGAAGGAGCGGCTGGAAATCCGTTCGGACCGTCCGATCTCGCTGACCCTGCAACGCACGCGGCACGGGCCTGTGTTGCCGATTAATCTGGCGGGGTTGGCTTCGGTGACGCCCCGCAACCATGTGCCGGTTATGTCGTGGACCGCGCTGTCGGATGATGACATCAGTCTTGAGGCGTTGTTGCAGTTGAACCGGGCGACGAATGTGTCTTCCGCGTTGCGTGCGATTGACAGTTATGTCGCGCCGGCGGTGAATTTGGTGGTGGCCGATGTTGAGGGTATCGGTATGGGGGTCGCGGGCCGGGTTCCGCTGCGTCGCCTGACGAGTAAGATTCAGGGCCGCGCGCCCAGCCCCGGTTGGGAGGATGCGCATGACTGGGTGGGGTGGATTGATCCCGCGTCACTGCCCAAGACAATCAATCCGCCGGACGGTGTTGTGGCCAATGCGAATAACCGTGTGGGAACGAAGGCGTTTCCGCGTCACCTGTCGTTCGACTGGGATGCGCCGTACCGCTTGAACCGGATCAATAAGCAGCTTGAGGCGCGCGAGGCGCACAGCGTTGAGAGCTTTAGCGCGATGCAGCAGGATGTTGTGTCCGAGATGGCGCGGGCGGTTGCACCACTGATTGGTGAGAACATCTGGGGAAGCGGTGAGGAAGAGGGTGCGCATCCGCTGCGTGCGGAGGCGCTGGGCCTGTTGGAGGAGTGGAATGGGTCGATGGACGAGCATCGCCCGGAAGCGCTGATCTTCACGGCGTGGCTGGATGCGCTGATCGGACTTGTCACGGCGGATGAGTTGGGGAATTTGCAGGAATATTATCGCGGTGCGCGGCCTTTGTTCATCGAGCGGGTGTACCGCGATATCGATGGGGCCGGACGCTGGTGCGATAATGTGAACACCGACGATGTTGAGGAAACCTGCGCTGATCTGTCGAAAATGGCGCTGGATGAGGCTTTGGCGGGTCTGTCTGAAACGTATGGGCGCACGGTATCCCGCTGGCGTTGGGGGCAAGCTCATGAGGCGATGCACAAGCATCGGACGCTGGGCGATGTGGGGACCACAATAGCGGGTGTGCGGTTGTCGCTGGGGCCGTTGGTGAACATAGTGCATGAGTCAAGCGGTGGGGATTTCACGCTCAATCGCGGGTCATTCGCGCATGTGGGGCCGCAGCCTTATGCGAATGTTCATGCCGCCGGATTGCGGGTTGTTTATGATCTGGCGGATCTGAACCGCTCGAAATTCATCGTCTCTACCGGGGCGAGCGGGCATTTTCTGTCGCGGTATTACAAAAACCTGTCGCCCGTCTGGCGGGTGGGGGAGCTGGTGTCGATGTCCACGGATCGTGAGGTGCTGGAGTCGGGTGCGCTGGGCACGCTGACGATCACGCCGGATCAGGAAGTCGCGTCACAGATGCTGCCGTAGCCGCCCCTGTAGTAGAGGAGCGGATCGCCTTTGCGGACACCCGTTTCCAACACTTGGCCCATTAGAATACGGTGATCGCCGCCGCCATAGACATCGTGCAAAGTGCAATCGGCGACTGCGAGTGCGCCCTTCAGGATGGGGGCGCCGCTTTGCCATGCGGGAAGGAAATCGGTGTCGCGAACCTCGTGGTGTTGGGCGTAGTGGTTCGAGAGGGCGGCTTGGTCTCGGCAGAGAATGTTCATCGCAAAATGGCCCGCGCGCAGGAACGAGGCGAGGGTGGCGGAGCGTTCCTCCAAGCAAAATAGAGCCAATGCGGGGTTGAGGGAGACGGAGCTGAGCGAGTTTATGGTGATGGCGACGCCCACCTCACCCGGCGGTTTGCAGGTAACGATAAGCACGCCTGTTGCAAAAGAACCGAAGCAGGCGCGAAAGGATGCGCTGTCGCTGCCATTGCCGCGCGTGAAGTCTGTAGGGTCGGCAAGGGCAGGGGCGGTCATGCGTGGCTTCCTGTGCTGCGAGTCTGATCGTGGTATACATAGGGTAGATGGGCGTAAGTCGCCACGCCGATTGCGACCGATGTTGTGCACGAACTGCACTTGAAATTTGTTAGCAGACCTTCTTAATCTGTTTTAAATAATATATCTGATTTTTGGGCCTCAATACTTGATGAAAGTCAGGAAAATTGAGCAATGGCTAAAGTATTAATAATGGAAGATGATGCAGATCAAGCGAACTTGCTTGGTAAGATTTTGTCGAATGCGGGGCATGAGGTCGAGATTTCTTTTACGGGCGGTGAAGCATGGGCGCTGATGTAATCAAAGCCTTTTGATGTTGTATTAACAGATATGCAGGTACCTACCGCGCCGGGCATTCTGCAAAGCGATGGGGGCATATCATTGATTATGCGTATCCGTGAACCATCGCAGCCCGATGCTCCTGAGTGGATTGCGAAGACGCGGATTATCGCGATTTCGGGGTCGGGCGTTTACGGCAAAGGGGCGTTGAAAAGAGCGGAGATGTTCGGTGCCGATCTTTGCCTCGCGAAACCCGTTGGCAGTGCAGCATTATTGGAGGCGATCCGCACGCTGACGCTGGATGTGTGGCACAATGACGGGGAGTAGTTCAAATAGCCGTTCGCGCTCAAATTGAGCAGTAATGTCCGCCAAGATTTACGTTAATTATGACGCTGTGTGCTTAACCTGATCGTGGATACTATCACGCTGGCTCTTGCAATATCCCCGTTTCACATCATTCGGTATCTGGCGTGCTTTTGATGGCATCTGCGATGGCGTAGGAAAGTTCTGACGGGGCGCAGGGTTTTTGGACGAACGGGCCGATAGCGGTGCCCATTTCTGCTTTGGTAAAGCCTGAATACCCAGACATATATACGATGGGCAGTTGGGGGTGGATGGCGCGGACTTGCTCGCCCAACTCGAAACCGCCGATGCCGCCGGGCATGACGATATCCGTTAGCAGCACGTCGCACTCAAAGCCGTTATCGAACATTTTCATGGCATCGCGACCCGATCCGGCGACTTTGACCACGTATCCGAGCGAGCGGACCAGTTCAGCCATGATGTGTTTTAACTGTACATCATCTTCCACTATGAGAATCCGTTCGTTGTTGCCGACTTTGACGGGCAGGTCGGCAACCGGGCCTTCGCGCTGTCCCTCTGAAGAACCTGCGGGCAGCAGAAGGCGGACAGTGGTACCGTGGCCCTCTTCTGAATAAAGGCGCAGTTCGCCGTCGGAGTGCTGAACAAACCCGTACACCATCGACAGGCCGAGGCCTGTGCCGGAATTGGTCTTCTTGGTTGTGAAGAACGGGTCGAGTGCGCGGCGTTTTACCTCAATGCTCATGCCGGGACCGTTGTCGGTAACTGAAAATTCGACGTAACGGGTTGAGCCTTTGGCATCTCCGAACTTGGTAATGTCAGCGGCCACACCGCGATATACGGCCTCATCCGCTTGCTCTTTACGGTGTTGGAAGTCGGTATCAGCCTCGACAACCTCGCGCACAGACACTTTGATCCGATCGCCTTGGCCGGCACGCAGGATTGCGTCGCGGCTGTTCAGGACAAGGTTGAGGAGTGCGTTTTCGAGCTGCGCACCGTCGCAGAATACGAAAATTTCGGGATCTACCGTTTGGAACTCCAGCGTCAGGGTTTCTTCGATGGAGGGTTCAATAAGGGCGCGGAAGTCCTGGATAATATCAGCGGCCTTTTGCGAGCGGGATAGGCCCGGTTGCCTCTTCGCGAAGGACAGGAGTCGTGCCGTCAGCTCCGAACCGCGTCGGACAGAGCCGACGGCGGTTTTCAGATAGTCTTCTGCCTGCTCGTTGACGCCGCTGGAGATCGATAATTCGAGCGCGTATTCGATGGTTGCGAGCAGGTTGTTGAAATCATGGGCGATGCCGCCCGTTAATTGTCCGAGTGCGTCGAGTCTTCCCGAACGTTCAACCTGTTGACGGTTCTTTTCGGCTTCCGAGACGTCTTCGAGTACAATCACGCATCGGACGGGTGAGGTCTCTTTTTGGACCGTTGCGCTGGAAATGCGCATATAGCGGGCTTCGTCGCCCTCCAAGCGCTCCATCAACGCGATTTCACTTTTGAGATTTTGCCCTGCAAGCGCGCGGCGGATCGGATTTTTGGAAGCCTCCAGCGGTGACAGATCCTCGCTGTCGACGAAATCAATGTTGTCGGGCCAGTCGAAAGGGGTCGCTTGTGATAAACCGCCAAGGAATTGCCGCCCCGGCAAGTTCACCATGATGATTTCCCCATCACTGTTGAAGGCGATAATCCCGCTGGTGGTGGTGTCGAGTATCGTTTTAAGGCGTGTGCCGACCTCTTGGACCTCCGCATTGCGAATGGCCAACTCATCATTGGTGCGGGCCAAATTACGCCGATTCTCGCGGAATACCCGTAAGGCATCTCCCATTGCGGTCAGCTCATCATTGCCATCAATCTTGATTTTGTGATCGACGTCACCATGAGCGATAGCCAAAACGCCGTCAGTGAGATTGCTGATGCGTCGGCTGAACCGTCTGCCGACGACGAAGAAAAGCAGGGCGAGGATTGTCAGCAGGATCAAACTGCTGAGGGCGAAAACCTTGAGACGGTTATCGCGCATCATGTCAGCGATGTCATTGCTGCCTTGCAAGGCAGCGGCTTTAGAGGATTCAATCACCAAGCCGGAATAGTTCAGCAAGTCTTCGGTGATCTTGGATTGCTCGTTCGCTATCCCGATGCCGCTTTCGCGCTGTGCGAGATAATCTGTGTACGCGGTTGTTAGGCTCTGCGGGCCGAGCAGAGTTTGGGATAAACTCTGTACGTTGCGCGCTAATGTTTCGCGGAGGGCCATGTCCGGCACTTTTGCGATACGTGTTGCTAAGCCACGGGTCAGAAAGCGCAGTTTGGCTGACATATCATCCGGGTTTTCAATTGCCGCGATTGGGTCAATATCGGCAACGCGTTCCTCAACATCGATGAGCAGTTCAATAAGAGCGCGGTAGAGGGTCAGCTTTTGGAAATCCGAACGCAATTCGGTTGCGTTCAAGGATGAAGCGGATTGGCCAGCATCAAACATGCTGCGTTCAAAACGCGCACTGGTGGTGGCGATGTTTGATAGAACCTCTGAATTCGTACTGCGCAGCGTGCGTTGAGTGAGGGTTCTGTGTTGCGCAATTTCTTTCAGACTTCGTAATTGTGCGACGCGGTTGTCGGAGACGAGGCCGACGATTTTCTGGTAATCGGCGAGCCGTTCGGCAATGCGTTGCGCTTCGGGCGCATCCTGCAAGAGTGAGAATTCATCCGCGAAGCCTTGCCGCAATTCTTTCAGTTCGGCCAGTGCCATTACGGAGGCATCTTGCACGTCAGCAGGGTTGCCGAGTAAGTTTATCTGGTCGGTATCGTCCGCCAGCCTGATGAGTGCCGCATTCAATTCTGCTGAGTGGGCGACCGATGCTATCAAGCGACCTGAGAGATATTCCTGACGTTTCATAACGGCAGCAGTTGCAAAATATACGATGACCGGAATTGTCGCCGCCGC
>CALFAK010000076.1 GCA_937948985.1 uncultured Neomegalonema sp.
GACCACCACATCAATCCCCGCCAAATGCGCCGCCCAGTCGCCGGGCGTGGTCAGGCGGGAAATATCCGCCTCAATCCAATCCGCATCCGGCAAATGCGCGCGCCCCTTCGCGGCGCTGCGGCCCAGTCCCGTGACCTGATGTCCGGCCCTCAGCAACGTTTGCGCGACCGCCAGACCGATCATCCCATAGCCGCCAAGCACAAGAACCCGCATCGCTTTACGCTTTCCTTTTGGGCCTCAAGACATGCGGCTGGTCGGCATCGTAAAGTGCGGAGTCGCGGAAATCGACCTCTTGCAAGGCCGGGCCAATCAGGATCAGGGCGGTGCGGGTGATCTTTTCGGCGCGCACTTTCTCGCGGATGTTCGACAGCGTCCCCTCGATGAACATCTGGTCGGGCCAGCCGACGCGGTAGGCGACGATGACGGGACAATGCTCACCGTAGAGCGGGCCGAGGGTGCGTTCGATTTCGCGCAGATTGCGGATCGAGAGGTGGATCGCAAGCGTCGCGCCGGTCTTGCCCAGCGTCTCAAGATCTTCACCGGGCGGCATCGCGCTGGCCTTGCCTGCGGTACGGGTGAGAATGACAGTCTGGGCGACTTCAGGGATGGTCAGCTCACGCCCCAATGCGGCGGCGGCGGCGGCGTAGGCGCTGACCCCCGGCGTCACGTCATAGGGGATGCCCTGCGCCTTGAGGCGGCGGATTTGCTCGGCAATCGCCCCATAAAGCGACGGATCGCCGGAATGCACACGGGCAACGTTTTGCCCCTTGGCATGGGCGGCCTCCATCTCGGCGATAATCTCGTCGAGGGCCATCGGCGCGGTGTCAAGCACACGCGCATCCTCGGGTGCCGCCTCAACAATCGCTTCAGGCACAAGACTGCCCGCGTAAAGGCAGACAGGACAGGATTGGATCAAGCGCAGCGCCTTGACGGTGATGAGGTCAGGATCGCCGGGTCCGGCGCCGATGAAATGGACGGTCATGGTTGGGCCTCGCGTACGATATGTTCCCTCTCCCGCTTGCGGGAGAGGGCTAGGGTGAGGGCTTCGAAGGCATGAGGGTTTCTAGCATCCTCGCCCCAACCTTCTCCCACATGCGGGAGAAGGGGCGAAATCCGGGCAGTCATTGCGCGACACCCATCTTCTTCGCATATCCCCTCGGCGTATACATTTGTCCCGCCGCCGTCACCCGCGACTGGCTGGAGCCGATCAGGACGACGGTCAGCATATCCACCTCATCGACTTCCAGTTTGGCAAGGTCGCGATAAACCAGCTTTTCCTCCGGCCTGCCCAGCGATGAAGCCAGCAGCACAGGCGTATCGGCGGGGCGATGCGCCAACAACATATCCCGCGCCTCGGCTAGCAACGTGCGGCGGCGTTTGGAGACGGGATTGTAAAACGCGATGACGAAATCGCCCTCCGCCGCCGCTTTGATCCGGCGCACGATGTCCTCGCGCGGGGTGAGCAGGTCAGACAGCGAGATCGCGCAGAAATCATGACCCAGCGGTGCGCCCGCCTTGGCCGCCGCCCCTTGCAGGGCCGAAACACCGGGGGCGGAGTTCACTTCGACACGGCTGGCGGCATCGGACAGATCACCCCGGTCCAACAGCTCGAACACCAGCGCGCCCATCGCGTAGATGCCGGCATCGCCGGAGCAGATGATCGCCACATCGCGGCCCTCTCCGGCGCGCTCAAGGGCAAAACGACAGCGTTCCTCCTCGCCGCCCAGCGGGAAGTCGTGGCGCGGCTTGCCATGCGCGAGGGGGCCGAGCAGGTCAATGTAGAGGCCGTAGCCGATGAGTTCTTCCGCCTCCGCCACCAGACGCGAGGCTTGCGGCGTGCGCCACTCGGCTTTGCCGGGACCAATGCCGATCAACGACACACGCCCCCGCTTACGCCCCTTGAGTTCAGTGATCGGCTCCGGCGCGCGGGCAATCGCAACGGTGGCGTTGGCGGTCTTTTGCTTGGTCACGATGAGTGTCGCGTCAGGTCCGGCAGACGCGAGGGCCGCCCCTTCGGAGACCCCATGACAGCCGACCTCGGCGAAGACAACCTCCGACGGATTGGCAAGGCGCGGCGCTTCCGCCTCCAACCTGGCCGCATCAAAGAAGCGGGCGGGCACCCTGAAATGCGCGGCCACAGCGTTGACGGCGACCTCGTCGGCTTTGAGATCGATGGATGAGACACAAGCAATCGCCCCTGCTGCGATATTCGCATCCGCCAGCGCCTTCTCTGCGAGCGCAATCACCTCTTCGGGCGCGCAATGCCGCGCGCAGCCGACGCCGAGGATGTGGGTTTGGGGATGGAACACCAACTTCTTCGGACCACCCATCTCAGGCTTTGTCGTTGCACACGCCTTTAAGTCGACCACATTTTCGGCGGGCAAGGCGTCCAACCACTCACTATCCCCCGCGCATTCTCCGGTAAGACGAACACCTTCACCCGACAGCATACGCGCCATGAAGTCTTTCGCATCCTGCGGATTGGCCAAGCGCCATCCCGCAGGCGGCTCGTCCAGCGCGATGCCGAGAGCCACGTCTCCGGCTGTGGTGACAGCCGCGTGAGAATCGAGCGCCTCCGCGATCTGCTTCGCCAGACGATTCGCCCCGCGATGCCCGCCGAGCAGGGGGATCACGGTCGAGCCGTCATCGGGTACGGAGACCACGGGCGGCTCAAGGCGCTTGTCGTTCAACATCGGGGCAACGGCGCGGATCAGAATTCCTGCGGCACAAACACCAACAACAGGCACGCGCGCGGCGAAGAGAGCGCGGGTGTGCTCCAGCGCATCGGGAAAGAACGCATCGGCCTTATCAACACGGCCCTCACGCCCATGCACCTGCGTGCCAAGCGCGGCGGCGATGCGGTGTGCGGTGGCCTCGCCGGAGCGGGAAAGGCACAGAACTACTGGGTCAGCCACGGGTCATCGCCTTTATAAATCAGTATCATAGAAAAATACGGGGCATCTTCGGGCGCATCCGCCAAGGGCAGTACAACCTGCTCCGCCAGTGAGGCGCGCTCGACATATCCGGCCT
>CALFAK010000077.1 GCA_937948985.1 uncultured Neomegalonema sp.
ACGAGGCACGCGTCGCGGCTTCATTCGCCGCATTGCGCAAAACCGTGACCGTGGCAAAAGCCAAGACGGCCCATTACGCGCGGGCTTTTGCGGGTATCAGTGTGAATGATTTGACCTCACGCGAGGCACTGGCCGCCCTGCCCTTGCTGCGCAAATCCGACCTGATCGCGGCACAGGAAGCGGCCCCGCCCTTTGGCGGTATCGCGGCGCAAGACACCGGCGCGATGGCGCGGTTATTCCTGTCACCTGGGCCGATTGCCGAGCCGCAAAGCGGCGACGCGGGCGACCACTGGCGCTATGGCCGCTCTCTTCGGGCGGCGGGAATTGGCGCGGGCGATATCGTGCATAACTGCTATTCGTATCATATGACCCCCGCCGGATTTCTGGCCGATGGCGCGGCGCGCAGCCTCGGCGCGGCGGTTTTCCCCGGCGGCACGGGCAATACCGAGATGCAAGCGGCGGCGATGCGGCGCTTTGGTGCAACGGCTTATGTCGGCACACCGGACTTTCTGCGCACCATCCTCGAACGCGCGGATGAGGCGGGCGAACCTGTCACGACGATCACCAAAGCCGCCGTATCCGCCGGACCGTTATTCCCGGACTTGCGCAAATGGTATGAGGATCGCGGCATCGTCACGCTGCAAGCCTATGGCACGGCGGATGTCGGCCTGATCGCGTATGAAACCACCGCCAAAGAAGGCCTTGTGGTTGATGAGGACGTGATCGTCGAAATCGTCCGCCCCGGCAGCGGCGACCCTCTACCTGACGGCGAGGTCGGTGAAGTCGTGGTGACAATTTTTGATGAAGCCTACCCGCTGATCCGCTTTGCCACCGGCGATCTGTCCGCCGTCATGCCCGGCCAATGCCCGACGGGACGCACGAACATGCGCCTGAAAGGCTGGATGGGCCGTGCCGATCAAACCACCAAGGTTAAGGGCATGTTTGTCCACCCTGAACAGATCGCGCGCGTTGCAAAAGCCCATGATCTGGGCAAAGTGCGATTGGAAGTCACTGAAGAAGACGGACGGGACAGCATGGTGTTGCTGTGTGAAGGAGAGGGCGACAGCGCAGCCGTCGAGGCAACCATGCAAACAGAATGCAGATTGCGCGGCAGCGTTCGATTTGTGGCCATCGGTGATCTGCCTAATGACGGAAAAATTATCGCGGACATGCGGAAAATATGAATAAATGTTCTACGTCTACTCTCGCTTATTCAATTCAATATGAGGATCGCTCAATGAAATTTGATCAACTGACGCGTGTGGCACTCGCTTCAACCGTGCTGTTTTCACTATCAACATCCGCCTTCGCCGCAGGGATGTGCACCGGATACGGGCCACAAACACCACGCGATATTTCTCAGGTGGAAGGTTTGAACAAGCGTATTTTCACACTCGCGCCCCCTTCCACAGAAATGAACCTTTGCAATATTCACACGCATACCAATGCCGAGCACAAGGGGCCGGGCTTTTCGGTCTTTGCCGGGTCTGACGATCATGGCGGTTATCAGTGCAATAACTCAGCTGATCTCACAGAAGCAGAATTGAAAATGCCGGAAGGCAAAGGCGCTTACAAAGGCGTAAAACCGGGCGACACAATTGAAGTGCACTGGGTACACACTTCTTGCGACATTGAGCCGGGTAAGGGTCTTGGCTCTTGCCTCAGCGACGCCTGTGCAAACCCCGAATTGCGGGTTGAGACGCAGGTTTTCCTCGTCGTTAACGATAAGAACGCGCTGAATTTTGAAGATTTCGGTTATGACGGCAATATTGTCGGCGGCCTGCATCAGCCAAAATCCCTGCCTACCGGCACGGGCGATCCTGTCGTATTTGCCGGCTCAACCACGGGTCCGAAATACACCGAACAAAAATGTTCGCCCCTGCAAGTGACCTGGAGCGTGCGTCCACAATGCGCGAAAGTTGACATCAACTCGCTGAACGCATGGGCCGCAGAGGGTAATGTGTTTGAGGAGACATACTCGCATGGCGTACGTCAGCTTGTGACAGCGCCCGAGCTTCTCTCGCCAATCAACTGATATCGTTGATAAGGCCACGCGGCTTTCTTACCGCCGCGTGGTCATTCCAAAAACCTGCCGCGCGGGCATAGGCCGCCCGGTCAATTGCAACACCCGAACCGCCCTCCTCCGGCCCTAACGCATTGCGCAGTTGGGTAATGGGCGGCATCGGCGGCTCCTCCGGTGTCAGTGTTCCCATAATGCTGACGATGCCCCAATCGCAAACAGGCACATCTTCGGGGAAAGCCTCAGCCTCGACCAAAAGCTGAGCGTGGCTGTAAAGAATGACATCGAGATACGCGGCCACGGGCGGCTCGACGCCCTCGAACCAGCGTTCAAGCACAGGCAATTCACCCTTCCGCCGCGCGGCGTAGCCAGAGTGCAGCATCGGACGATTTTCATCTGTAATCGGCGCGAACCCGCAAGCGG
Source organism: uncultured Neomegalonema sp. (assembly GCA_937948985.1). Classification (GTDB taxonomy): domain Bacteria; phylum Pseudomonadota; class Alphaproteobacteria; order Rhodobacterales; family Rhodobacteraceae; genus JAHDDY01. The sequence continues at coordinate 2,444 of CALFAK010000077.1, forward strand.
TCGGTGTATCGTTTTGCAAAAACAAATGCTTACAGAAAGGCGCATATCCGGCCACCAGTTCAGCGCCCCCGGCAATCGCGCTGTTACACGCATCCACGAGCGCCGTTTGCGATATGCCTTTGATACGTGTGCCGCTCTCCCCCGGCTCCCAATTCCGGGCGGCGAAGGGAGTGAGCGCAATTGCGGGAGATGGCGAAACCATTTTTTTACCTCAAGTCTTTCGGTCGCTCCCTTCACAAGGTAGCCTCTTATTTGAATATCACGCCAAGTCACTGGGAAACAGCCCGATGGATTTTTCGCTCACCGAAGACCAAACCGCCGTCCGGGACATGGCGCGGGGATTCGCCACTGACAATCTCGCCCCCCACGCTGCGGAGTGGGATGAAAAGGCGCATTTCCCGAAAGATGTGTATCGCGAGGCGGCAGCGCTGGGGCTGGCGGGAATTTATGCGGGCGACGAACACGGCGGTTCCGGTATGGGGCGGATGGAGGCGGCGCTGGTGTTTGAGGCGTTGGCAGAAGGGTGTGTGAGCACGTCTGCGTTTCTGTCGATCCACAATATGGTGGCATGGATGATCGACAGTTTCGGATCGGACGAACTGCGCGCCGAGCAACTGCCCTCGCTGTTCACGATGGAGCGGTTTGCCTCTTATTGCCTCACTGAACCGGGAGCGGGATCGGATGCGGCGGGCTTGAAAACGCGGGCGGAGATGCGGGGCAA
>CALFAK010000078.1 GCA_937948985.1 uncultured Neomegalonema sp.
TCTGTGGCTACCGCTTCGGCGTGGATGCCATAGCCTGCTGCGACCGCCGCAAAGTCGGGGTTCTGCAAATCGGTTCCTGAAACACGCCCCGGATAGTCGCGCTGTTGGTGCATTCGGATTGTGCCGTACATGCCATTGTCAGCGACGATCACGATCACATTCGCGCCTTCTTGCGCCGCTGTACCCAGCTCCTGAATCGTCATCTGCAAGCATCCGTCCCCCGCAAAGCAAACCACCTCGCGTTTCGGGTAGGCCAGCTTCGCGGCGATGGCGGCGGGCAGACCGTAGCCCATCGACCCGCTGGTCGGCGCAACTTGTGTCCCGTAACGGCGAAAGCGGTAAAGGCGATGCAGCCACCCCGCGTAATTTCCAGCCCCGTTCGTCATAATCGCGTCTTGCCCCAGCATTTCGCGCAAATACGTGACCGTATGCGACAGCGTCACAGCGCCGGGCGTCTCGACCGCTTCGCTCCATGCCAGATAATCCGCATGGGCCTGCTGCGTTTCCGCCGCCCACGGCAGAGCGTCAGGAGCTTCAATCTCCAGCGCACGGGTCAGAAAGCCCCCCGGCGTCGCATTAATCGGCAGGGAGGGCGCGTAAATCCGCCCCAGCTCCTCGGCGCCGGGATGAATATGAATAATCCGCTGCTCAGGGTTGGGCGAGTTCAGCAAAGTGAACCCTTGCGACGGATTCTCCGAGAACCGCCCGCCCATCAGAATGAGCAGATCAGACTGCTCAAACCGCGCCCTCAAACGCGGATTAATCCCCAGCCCCACGTCACCCGCATAGCAGAAATGCTCATGGTCAAACAACTGCTGCCGCCGGAATGAACATCCAACGGGCAGCATCCACCGCTCCGCAAACATGCGCAACGCCCGCGCGGCTTCGGGGTTCCAGCGTGATCCGCCCGCCACGATAAAGGGCCGGGCGGACATCATCAACAGCGATTTCAGCCAATCCATTTGCGCCGCGCTGGGGGAGGATTCCGCCACCTCCACCCGCCGTGCGGGCTGCGCCTGCGTTGCCTCACGCAGCATATCTTCAGGCAGGACCAGCACGACCGGACCGGGACGACCGGACATCGCCACGTGCCACGCGCGGTTGATGTATTCTGAAATCCGTGAGGGGTCTTCGATTTGCTCGACCATCTTGGCGATGCCGCCGAACATCTGGCGGTAGTCCACCTCCTGAAAAGCGTCCCGCCCCCAATGTCCCCGCGCGATCTGCCCGATAAACAGTACCATCGGCGTCGAGTCCTGTTGCGCGATATGTACCCCGGCGGCTGCGTTGGTGGCTCCGGGTCCGCGTGTGACCATACACACGCCGGGACGCCCCGACAGCTTGCCATCGGCCTCAGCCATCATCGCCGCGCCGCCCTCCTGCCGCGCGACCACAGTACGGATTTTCGCCCCGTGCAAAGCATCCAGCACCGCGAGATAGCTTTCACCGGGCACACAAAACACCCGCTTGACCCCCTGCTCCGCAAGGCAATCCACAAGAAGCTGTCCGCCGGTCCGTGCTGTCATCATAACTCTCCGCTGGTAATCCTTTAGGCGTAGCGGAGAGCATGAGGGAGGGCAATACAGGGCTTCTGTTCAGAGGTGTTCAAACCGTATTTGTCTCTGTCTACGAATCCTACCGGACCAACCGCGCTTGCGGGCGTTCAATCTGGATGGCTTGCAGAGCGATCGCATCGGCTTCGATTGTGACATTGGCTTGGCCTTGCAACACCAAAGATCCGACACGGGTTGGCTTCATGCGCAAGGGTTTGATAACCTGCGGTACGTTCAAAACACCGCCCTCGGCAACAATCCGTCCGTTGATATCCAGATCGCCCAGCAGGTAGATTGCCTGCCCCGCCGCGCTTTTGCGTTGCAGAATGGCGATGCCCGCCAACGGGCCGGTTTCCGGGGCGTTTATGTACCCGCCATACAAGGATACGATTGCCATGTCCGCGCCCTCGCCCGATGCCACGAATGTGTGGTTATCAAGCTCGAAAACATGACGTTCAAAATACAGCAATGCACCTTTGGTTTCGATCACATCACCCAGCAGCGTCACGCGGGGGTAATTGGGGTCTGACGTCAGCTTAAATCCGCAATACACACCACCATTGGCCGCCATCCAGTCAGGATCATCAGAGTCTTCAAACAAGGATGTTTCGGGATCAAAGACACCATTCTCACAATCTTCCGGGTCCGGTCCTGTATCAAATTCAATGGGAGAGCAGGCATCCGGCATGTGTGCCAGACCCAGTCTGGCGGACAGCGCTTGCGCACGCACCGGGTCGGCACCGCCATTGACACAGAATCCGGCCATATCGAGCGATCCCCGATGCACGGTTAGTTGCGACGGATCATCGCTTTCCAAGACAAGAATACAGCCGTCACCGGAAAGTGTTGCCCCTTGCTCCATCACCAGCGCTTGTTCGCCTTCCGCGCCGCCGACATGCAGACATGGTACAGCTGTCTCGTCAGTTTCTTGCGGCCTGTCTAATACTGCGGCGGATTCGGCGGCAACCTGAACGAAATTTCGTCCGCCAATGCCCAGAATATACGTTTTCAGTTCTGCCGAGGCTGTCATGATGTGAACCCCGTCTTCCTTTGTATAGACGCGTTCCACAGAAGAAAGACGGTGACCGCCTTGGTCCAGCACCACATCAAACATGCTTTCCGCATAATCCTGAGACTTGCCGTCCTCCGCACGTGCCGCAGCCAAAGCTGCCGCATCCGTGGCTTCTCTGAGATCGATGCGCAAATTGACAAGAGAGGAATAATCGAGCGCGGCACCACTCGCCAGTGCCGCAACACCTAAGACAGCCGCACCGAGTATAGCGACAACACCTTCACGATCCCGATAAAACCGAGTGAACATTCCAACCTCATCTGAAAATTGAGTTTGGACATTGCCACATAATTCTAAACAAAAATTACTATTCAAGATAAGAATTAAAATTATTACGAACTTATTGAAAATGATATTAAAAGTATGATTTATAAATAAGCCTGACGCAGTAAAAAATCAGCGGCGAAGTTCTATCCGTCACTTAACTACAGGCAGCCCGCGCCTGATCCAGCCCTTTCCCCCAAACCAATTCCCCGCCATGCCTTCGCTGACATCATAGACATTGGTGAACCCGGCCTTTACCATCGCCTTTGACAGCCTTTTTGAGCGCACGCCCCGGTGGCAGATCACGGCAACAGGCGCGGTCCGGTCACCATCAAGCAGGGCCGTCAGGTTATCGATCATCGCCGGATCGCGCATATCCAGCTTATGCGCTCCCTCGGCAACACCCGTTTCCGCCCATTCATCGGGACGGCGGATGTCGACCAATGTGATCTCGTCCGCCTGAACCCGTTTATGCGCTTCATCAGGGGTCAATATCTGACGCCCTTGCGCTCGCGCGGCCCCCGCAATCAGCGAAGCCCCCGCAGAAATCACAAACAGACGGCGAGACAGCATGGCTTACCCTTTCAACTGCGCCGCATGAAAGGCGACGTGATCCGGTACGAAACTGGCCACGAAGTAGTAGCTGTGGTCATAGCCCGTGCGCATTGTGATGGTGGCGTTTTGCCCGCGCGCTTCGCAAGCCGCGATTAGCGCATCGGTCTTCAACAATTCGAGGAAGTTATCCGCATCACCTTGATCGACAAGGATTTCCCCCTTCCAGCCCTTAGCGGCCACCAGTTTTGACGCATCCAAATCGGTCCAGGCACTTTCATCCGCGCCCAGATAGGCGGTGAGTTGTTTGCGGCCCCAGTCGGACCCGTGCGGATTGCAGATGGGTGAAAATGCCGAGACGGATTTATAAATTTCAGGATGGTTCAGCGCCAATGTCAGCGCGCCGTGTCCGCCCATCGAGTGCCCGCTAACCCCCGCGCGTGCTGTGTCGAGCATCGGGAATTCCTCACGCAGCAACGCGGGCAGCTCATCCCGCACATAGCTGCGCATGTTGAAATGCGGGGCCCACGGCGCTTGTGTCGCATCAACATAGAAACCCGCGCCCTGGCCCAGATCATAGGCATCGTCATTGGCCACATCGTCCCCGCGTGGCGAGGTATCAGGATAGACAATCGCGATTCCATGCTCCGCAGCGGCCCGTTGCAGCCCCGCTTTCTCCATCGCATTCGCATGGGTGCAGGTCAGGCCCGACAGCCAATACAGCACCGGAACCGGACCATCCTTGGCTTGCGGCGGCGTATAGACCGCAAAAGTCATCTCGCATTTGCACGCATCCGAGCTATGCGAATACACCCCTTGCGTCCCGCCAAAACAGGCGTTTGTCGATACCGTTTCCATCCCGAAGTCCCTCGCTTTTTATACGTTGAGACTTTACTTACCGCGCGGAGTGGGGATTTCCAATATCTGCCGTACCTACCCGGTATACCCGTGCCGCGCCAATGTCGGGTGCATGATCGCCATCAGCGCTTCCGCATCTCCGGCCAGCGCCTTGCGCCCTTTGCCGACAGACCCGCGCGAGACAGGCGCAACCGCCGCCACTATCGCCGCCGGGTCGGCGTCCTTGCCCAGAAAAGACAGAATCGCCTTCAGCGCTGTTTCGGGATCGGCGGTGAAATCCTCGTAGCGCACCTGATGGACTTTGCCTTCGGGCATCGCGGCAAAGGCGGCATCGGCCTGATCCACCGACTCCACCCATTGCGTGGCGCAAACCGCATCAAGGCTCGCCCCCGCCGCGCCCATCGCATCCATTTCAGCAAAGCGCGGCCCCCAGACATCCATGCGCTTTTCGGCACTGCGCTTCATCGCGATCCGGTTTTTCACGAACGAGACACCATAGGCGGGCAGGTCTATCAGCGGGGCATATTTGATCTTGGCCCAGTAATACGGAAGTGACGGCAACTCCATTTCGCCCTTCCAGCGTTTTTGGGCGGAGGCCACCACGTCAACGCCATCACGGACGATGTAGACGAACTTTGTCTCTGGCAGCACCGCATCAACAAAGGGTACACGCAGGGAATTGGCGCAGGTTTTCTCGACCACATAACGCGGTTTGCTCTCGCGCCAAAACCGTTGGAAAGCCTTACGGATATACCGCTTCGGCTCGCCTTCCGCACGGGTGGCGGGGATTTCGTCGTTGGGCCAGTTCAGGTTCCCGTGCCGCCAGATCGGATTGATCTCGTCGCAGGGCCAGGTGTCAAAGCCCTCCAACCGCGTCAGCGCATCACGCAGCATATTCGTCCCCGACCGCGCCGCACCGATGATGACAACAGGGGTGAAATCGAAATCACTCATATGGAAACCTTACATTCAATCCCGTCGGTATTCCCTCTCCCAAGGGAGAGGGCTTTATGGCCTAAGCCGCCGCCAGTCCCTGAATCACGCCGATGACCTCATTCTGCTCATCATTGCTCATATCACTGCCCGACGGCAGGCACAGGCCATCGCGGAACAGGCGCTCGTCGAGGCCGGAGCCGACATATTCGACACCGTCAAACAACGGCTGCATATGCATGGGTTTCCATAAAGGCCGTGCTTCAATCTCGCGTTCCAGCAGAGTGAGCCGGATTTTCTCGCGCTCCAGCGGGCCTTCTTCGGGGTTAAACGTCGCCGCCGACAGCCAGTTGGTCGAGGTTGACCAGTTCGGCGATGGCATAAACGTCACGCCCGCAATATCCCCCAGCGCTGCTTTATAGCGCCCGAAAATCTCCCGCCGCCGTGTCGCGCGTTCGTCCAGCACATGAAGCTGACCCACACCGATCGCCGCAGAGATATTGCTCAGACGATAGTTATAGCCATACGTCTCGTGTTGATAATGCGGCGCGTTTTCGCGGGCTTGCGTTGATAAGAAGCGCGCGCGGTCCGCCATTTCTTTGCTTTTCGATACGAACATCCCGCCGCCGGATGTGGTGATAATCTTGTTGCCGTTGAATGACAGGATCGACGCATCGCCACCCGATCCGGCCTTGCGATCCTTATACAGCGCCCCGGCCGATTCCGCTGAATCGATTACCAGCGCCACGCCATGTTTGGCACAGGCCGCCTCAAACCGGTCAAGGTCACAGCTTTGCCCGTACAGATCTGTCGGTACTACCGCTTTGGGCAGCTTGCCTTCTTTCGCGGCTTTCTCCAGCGATTCCTCCAGCAGGTTTGGACACATGGTCCAGCTTTCAGGGCACAGATCAAAGAAAACCGGTGTCGCGCCCTGATAGATCAACGGGAACGCGCCCCCCGCAAAGGTCATCGACGTGGTCCAGACCGTATCCCCGCGCTCAACCCCGTTCAGCCGCAGCGCCATATGCAGCGCCGCCGTCCCGCTCGAAACCGCGACACAATGCACGTCGCCACCCAGATACTCAGCGAATTCCGCTTCAAACCTGTTCAGCATCGGCCCGATGGGGGCAACGAAATTGCTGTCGAAAGCTTCTTCGACCAGCTTGCGCTCTTCACCGCTCATATGCGGGCGTGACAGCCAAATTCTCATCGATAACTCCTACCCGACCAGCTCAGTTTTTGAGCGACACAATCAAATCATTCCACCGCGCCAGCGCGGATTCAGCGGAAAGCGAACCATCATAATGCGCCTTCGCCCGCGTCCGCATTGCCGGCAGTGTCTCGCGCACCGCATAGGCCGCCCGGACCGCATCCGCAAGCGCCGCGCCATCCCGCCCTTGCGAGACAAAGCCTATTTCCTCATCCATCAGCGACCGCGCCAGCGCACTCTCCGGCTCGACCACCGCCAATACAGGTACGCCAAGCCCCAGATAGGTCAGCGTTTTCGACGGATACGCGACGCGGTAAATATCCGGCTGGATCGATACCAGCCCCAGATCCGCCGTCTCAATCACCGCACTTGCCTCGTGGAATGGCATATGCGGCGCAAAGCGCACATTGCTCAACCCTTCGGACAGTTTCTTGATATTGGCAAGGTTCGGCCCCTCGCCCAGAAACATGAACTCCACATCGGGCATATCCGCTTCCAGCAGTCTGGCAGCCTCAATCGCTGCCTCCAGCCCCTGAAAACGCCCGATATTGCCCGCGAATATAACCCGCATCACGCCTTCACGCGGGGCCAGTTCCGGCGGGCATGTCGCGGAACCCTGCTCGAAACTGTCGAGCATGAAGTTGTTGATGATATGGATTTTCTCACGCGGCACACCCCGCGCGGCAACCGTATCAGCCATATCCTCGGACAGCACGATACATGCCGCCGCCATCCGGCAATTGATCCGCTCCACTGCAGCGCAGGCGCGATAGACCACGCCGCCTTTTTTCCAGTTGCCCGCATATCCGGCCAGTTCGGGATAGACATCCTGAAAGTGATAGATAAACCGTGCGCCCAGGATCTTTGCCGCGATCCCGCCGCAGAACCCGTTAACCACGGGCGGAATTGTCGCCGTCCAGATCACATCACGTTTTTCCCCGCGCAGCCGCCTCCACAGCGCATCC
>CALFAK010000079.1 GCA_937948985.1 uncultured Neomegalonema sp.
GACCCAAGGGTACTGTTTTGCGAGCCGACATGGCATTGTTCTCTTTGGGTTAAGTTTTCATTTTCCTCTTAACAAAACGGCAAAAAGTGCAACCCTATGTGACATAACACGTAGTTATTTCACGACAATTTACATAGACAATGCTTCAGACAACACCGTTTTACGGGGAATCATCCCGACCATACTACGCAAAACCCAAAACCCGGCTGCCGCAGTTATCGAGATGACACAAAAGCCTGAGCTGTCAAACGAAGACTGGCAAAGATTTGAAGAAGGCGTACCGGACAGTGGCTTCATTCCAGTAGGCTTGCAAAAGCAAGTGGATGACGACTGGCTTGAGCGTTTAAGTCCTGAAGGTCAAAATATCTGCGGCGAAAACAAAATGATGGTCGTCAAGATTTGAAACAACTTTCGTCAATGTCCGCCTGTCAGCAGCCAAAACGCAAGACCGAAGACGACGACGCTGAGAATTGAGAAGAGGCCATTCCAATGGAGGGTCAGCGTCATGCCGGAACGGCCTGTCATTTTGGCCAGCAGCAGTACCACGGTGGCAAAGGGTGACGCGGTCATCGCCAACGCCCAGCCTATGGAAAGCGACAAGGCCAACAGGGTCGGATCGGTGGGCAGGATGGGCAGCGCGCCGAAAACCGAGCCAAAGAACACCGCAAGCATGATCGGGCTGACCGCGAAGAATGACAGCATCAGCATGAAGACGGGCAGCGCGGTCAGCAGCATGTATTCCGGCATGGCAAAAACGCCCAGCGCCTGCGCCCATTCCTCCGCCGGGATCAGGGCCGCGCCGAGGCGTCCGATATAGCCTGAACAGCCCAGCGCCACGGCGACGGTGGCAATCTCCGGCAGGCGCTGAAACCCGATGTTGTGGATTTGGGCGCGGGTTTTTGCGGCACCCGCAATGCCATTTTGTGCGGCGAGCCAGCCGAGCATCATCACAGGGCAAGCGATCATCAGGCTGAGGATCAACGTGCCACCCGTCAGCCAGATGAACGCGAATGTCAGGGCGATCAGCCACAGCACGGCGGCGCTGAACCTTGCATAGGCCACCAGCGGGAAAACCGGACGGGGGCGCGGTTTGGCGGAGCGGGCGAGTTTGGAGAAGCGCCAGTGATCCTCTAACGCCCCGACGATGAAAATGGCGAGTGCAAAGCCAAGACCCAGAACGGTCCAACGCTGACGGTCGATGCCGTCGATCAGGCCCATTACGGCGATGGGAGCAATGGCGGTGGGCGACCAGACGAGGTTCCACGCGAAACCGCGCATGACCGCGCTGTATTGCCGTCGCTCACGGGCACGCTTGCCCGCCGCATCGGCATCGGCGGCCTCGACCCCGCGTTTGATAAGCGGCGAGAACAAGCTGACAGCGCCGAGGTTGAACATCACGGTCATGATGTTGGTCCCCCAATAAAGCGCCGTGTAGCGCTTTGCCGGGGGTTGTCCTGTCAGGTATGCGCCGCAGGTGGCGACCGAAGGGGAGGACAGTGCCGTCTCGTTCAACAGGGCCAGCAGGAAGATAAATGCCATCAGGAACGCGGCTTGATCGAGGCCCAGATGCAGCGCGAGAACGGGATCATCCGCATAACGCCAGACCGCAGCGGTGAGTAGAACGCAGAGGCTGAGCAGATACGCCTCGCGCAAGCCACAGCGGGGAAGTGTGAGAAGCACAACAAGCAGGAGCGCGGCGTGGGCGAAGGTGTTGAACAGCGCGATATCGCTGGCACGGGCGATGATCTCGAACCCCATAACAGCGATGATCGCCGCACCATGAAGTAAAGGGCGGGTTTTTATATTCATCTCAACCCCCGCCATGCCGTGCCTTATACGAACGTCATCTACGTTAGGGGGAAGGCGCGACAGTGGATAGAGCAATATACGTTAAGACAGCATTTACACTTACCGCCTACCGCTGTTTAAGGGGCGCGGTTTTAACTTGATATCAAAAGGATGAGAACAATGGGTCTTGGTGACATGCTGGGTAACCTCGGCGGTGCGGGCGATATTATGAGCAAGCTGAGTGAAAATGGAATCGACGCATCCGCGATTGAGGGACTGGATGCGGAAGGCGTGAAATCCATGCTGGCGGATAAAGGTATTGATCTGTCGATGCTGGAAGGGCTTGGCTTCTCGATTGAAGACATCATGGCGAAGATCACCGGAAAGTAAGCGGCTTCAGGAAACACTACCGTCATTAAAGAGTCCGTCGTGATTGAACCAGAACGGACTCTTTATTTTCAAGCCTCACCGGATGAACTGATCCACATAATCCGCGCCCAGCCCAACGGCCTCATAATGCGCGCGGCAAAGGTCAATCTTGGTGAAAACGTCCTCATAACCCACGGGTTTGCCCCACGGATCAACGTAAGACATCACGCCGTTAACCTGAAACATCGTTATCATTTCTTCCACATCGTCGGGCACGACCAGCGTATGCGTCTCGCCGGGCGGCTCATAGACATACGAGCCTTCCTCGGCGGTCCAGTCATGCTCCAAATAGCGCCAGCGGCCTTTCAGTACAAAGCCATGCACCCCTTGCGGGTGACGATGCCGCGACAGGACGCCCGCCTTGCGCACCCGCAGCAGGTTCATCCAATATCCCTGACTGCGGTTCAGGCAGAGCGGGCGGAATGAGACGCTCTGCGTCTGCGGAACCCAAATCCGCTCGTCTTCCGGCACGGCTTTCGGGACCACGATCTCGTCCAATGCCTCCTTCGGAAACGGCAGTTGGTACGGCATCATCGGATCATTGGCGGCGTTTGCGTCACTCATAATTCTCTCTCACATTGCGGCGTAACCGCCAT
>CALFAK010000080.1 GCA_937948985.1 uncultured Neomegalonema sp.
CTGCACCTGACCGAGGGACAGACCAGTGATTATCGCGGGGCAGACAGTCTCATCGACGGTCTGCCAAAGACCGGAACGCTCATCGCAGATCGCGGCTATGACAGCGATGCCCTTCGCGAGGCACTGAAAAACCGCGATATCATCCCCTGCATTCCCCGGCGCAAAAACCGCAAGACAACCATCGTATATGACACCGCAATCTACAAACAGCGCAACGGCATCGAACGCATGTTCGGCAGGTTCAAGGACTGGAGGCGCGTCGCAACCAGATACAACCGATGCAGCTCACACTTTCAAAAGCGCCATCGCTCTCGCTGCTACAATCATATTCTGGCTATGAGTCCTGAATCTAAAGCACCGTCAGGCGTCCGCTTTCAAGAGCAGGGACCGAATGTCTCGGTCGATCCACTAGGCGTAGGCCGGGCGCACGGGATTCCAGAAATACGCCTGGAAGATCGCGTCAATGTGATCAATCGGCTCGGCGGATATCAGAATGCGCTCCACACCATCCGCCGAGACTTCGAGAGCATTTTTGTAGAAAACTGATGAGCAAACCGAATCCGCGCAAACATTGTGACACGGGCGTCTGGCATCTTCCGGCTCCAGAACGAAACCGGTTTGGTACACGACCAACATCCCATTGGTCATGGACTGGAACCGTTTTGGCTTCGGATAGTGCGGCGCAATGCCCCGTTTTCGCAACGTCAGGTGGCTCGGGCTGGGGTTTTCGCACTCCAGACGATCCGGCTGTATCAACCATTTCGCCTCAACCCGCAGCAATTCCCGCACTTCTGTAGTGCTGGATTTAGCGCGTGTTATCAACCTGTTAGCACGCAACATCGTACCACGGTTCATCCTATTCATCCACGGTTCTGCCCCGTTCTGCCCGCTGCTCTCTCGCATAATGCCCCCGCTCGCCGATCCAAGCCATGATTATGCCTCACTTCGATTAACAGATTCTCAATTCACAGTGATCAAAGCGACATTCAGCATGTGGACAGTGGCGACTACCTAAGGCTATAGACAACGCGTTAATTTGATACGCCACATAAGGCTTTAGCAAGGATACGTCCGATGACGGTTAACTGGTCAGCAAACAGCTGGAGAAACCATACAGCGCTGCAAATGCCTGAATATCAAGATCAGGCGGAACTTGACCGCGTTACCGCGAAACTATCGTCTTATCCATTGCTCGTTTTTGCGGGTGAGGCGCGATCGCTTAAGCAAAAGCTGGGTGATGTTTCGCGTGGCGAGGCATTCTTGCTCCAAGGCGGTGATTGCGCCGAGAGTTTCGGGGAATTTTCGAGCGATCTGATCCGGGATACCTTCCGGGTTATGCTGCAAATGGCGGTTGTTCTGACTTACGGGGCGAAAAAACCCGTCGTCAAAGTGGGCCGTATGGCGGGCCAATTCGCCAAACCCCGCTCGTCTCCGACCGAGAAACAGGGCGATATCGAGCTGCCGAGCTATCGCGGAGACATCATAAACGAGCTCGCTTTCACGCCAGAAGCGCGCCGCCCTGATGCCAATAAGATGCTGGAAGCGTACCTGCATGCTGCTGCTACGTTGAACCTTTTGCGTGCTTTCGCAATGGGCGGCTATGCCAACCTGAAACACGTTTCAAGTTGGAACCTCGATTTTGCGAGAGACGAACGCTACTCGGCGATGGCTGAAAAAGTCGCAGATGCGATCGATTTCATGGAATCATGTGGCGTCACACCTGACACAACCGCGCGGCTACGCACCACCGATTACTACACCTCGCATGAAGCACTGCTGCTGCCTTATGAGGAGGCGCTGACACGCGTTGACTCAACATCCGGCGAGACGCTTGCAGGGTCCGCGCATATGCTGTGGATCGGCGACCGTACGCGTCAGCCTGACGGCGCGCATGTCGAATATCTGCGCGGCGTGCTTAACCCGATTGGCATAAAATGCGGCCCGTCGATGACCACCGAAGACCTCAAGCAACTGCTGAGCGTGCTCAACCCGCATAACGAGGCCGGACGCATCACCCTAATCGCCCGTTTCGGCGCTGGTAAGGTCGATGAACATCTGCCCCGCCTGATCGAGACCGTGAAGGCCGGGGGCGCCAATGTCGTCTGGTGTTGCGACCCGATGCACGGCAATACGATCAAAGCGGACAGCGGTTACAAGACCCGTCCATTCGACGCGATTTTGCAAGAAATCCGCGAGTTCGTCGATTGCTGCCAGGCGCACAATGTCTACCCTGGCGGCGTGCACTTGGAGATGACAGGGTCAAACGTCACCGAATGCACGGGTGGCTTACAGGCCTTGGGCGATGGGGATCTCTCCTCACGCTATCATACCGCTTGCGACCCGCGCCTGAACGCATCGCAGGCTCTGGAAGTGGCCTTCCTGGTCGCTGAGGAACTGGTCGGAAAATAAGAATAACAGGCGCGGGGCCATCCTCGCGCCCATAAATCTATTTTATCTTGTTTGTTCAGTCTGGACTAAACAAAGCGACACGCTACATGTTCAGGCATGAGCAAAAATATCGAAAATGAATTTGTCGAGGCGATGGGTCTGATCCTTCAAGGGGACGGAATGCCCCGTATCGCCGGTCGGTTATTGGGTCTTTTCGTCTTACACGGCGGACCATTCAGTTTTGCCGAGTTGAGCGAAGCGCTGGATGTCAGCCGTGGCAGCATAAGCACCAACACACGCCTCCTCGAAGATCTTGGCATTATAGAACGCGTCGCATTGCGTGGTGAACGTCAGGATTACTTCAAACTATCCGACGAGCCATATGCCGAGTTGGTCGAACGTAAGATGGTACGATCCATAAAAGCCCTCGATTCCATCTCTAAAACCGCCGAAAAGCTAGAGAATACGGACCCTGCCACACTCGACAGGATCGGCGAACTCGCAAATTTTTACCGGATTCTCGCCGATGCAACCGACGGAGCGCTCGCCGTTTTGCGTAAAAGAGATGCGCCTCAGATCCGTGCAATCTGATCTGAACAGCCGATGCTACGCTCGATCATGTCTTCTTAAGGTAGAAACCGCGCCATGCTGAACGGACTTTTTAAGTTGATTGTCGCCGCATTAATTGCCTTCGGCATCGTCACATATGTGACAGGTGGCGATTACGCGCAGGTCAAAACCGCTGCGAATGAGGCGATGGAACAAGCTCTGGCGCGCAAAAATGCCCGTGCGGCTGCTGTCGAAACCGCCGACGCGCCCGAAACCGCAGAGCCGGAAACCAACGTGATTGATGTTGTCACTAAAATCAGCCGCGCCCAACCACTCGAATCGACCCTCACATTGACAGGTTCAACCGAGGCAAGCCGCACGGTCGATGTGCGCGCCGAGACATCCGGCATCGTTCTGCAAGCACAGCGCAAGGGCGCGCGGGTACGCAAAGGCGACTTGCTCTGCCAACTCGATATCGGCGACCGCAAAGCCCGCCGCGAGGCCGGCATTGCCCGCCTCAATCAAGCCCTTGTTCAGGCCCGCGCCCAGAAAACACTCAGTGAAAAGGGTTTTGCCGCTTCCAATACCAGCAGCGCGGCCAAAACAGATGCGGAAGTGATCCGTGCCGAAATCATGCAGATTGATCTCGAAATTGCCAACCTGCAAATCCGCGCGCCATTTGATGGCGTCGTTGAGGGGAGTACCGTAGAGATCGGCGCTCTCCTGCAAATGGGCAATACATGCGCGCAAATCATGGACCCCGATCCCTTGCGTGTTGTCGGTTTCGTACCTGAATTTCGTATCGGCGCTTTGCGCTTGGGCAATCCGGCTACCGCAAACCTGATTACAGGCCAAAAAGTTCAGGGCGGCATTGTGTATATCGCGCAAAGTGCTGACTCGGCGACACGCACATTCAAAGTCGAGGTTGAAGTCCCCAACTCGGATTACAGCCTGCGCGATGCTGTTACAGCGGACATAGAGTTTCCTCTTGATACCAAACTGGCCCATAAACTGCCCCAATCCTCCATGACTTTGGGGGACAGCGGTGAAATCGGCGTCATGGTCGCTGAAGGCGGCAAGGCGAAATTCCGCAAAGTCGAAATCTTACGAGACGACACCAACGGTGTCTGGGTTACCGGGCTGGATAATCAGGCCACCGTCATCGTCGTCGGCCAAGAATATGTCAGTGACGGCAGCACCATCAAAGCGACCCCGCAGGATGGCAATATTCTGGGAACACAGTCATGAACCGCCTCGTCGATGTCGCGATCTCACGCGCCCGGATGATCGTCGCGTTTATCGCCCTCAGTCTGGTGGCGGGATGGATGGCATATAGCGGACTGCCGAAGGAGGGCAGCCCGAACATCGACATTCCCACAATCTATGTCTCCGTAAACTATCC
Organism: uncultured Neomegalonema sp.; assembly: GCA_937948985.1. GTDB lineage: Bacteria > Pseudomonadota > Alphaproteobacteria > Rhodobacterales > Rhodobacteraceae > JAHDDY01. The sequence continues at coordinate 4,340 of CALFAK010000080.1, forward strand.
GGGCGTCAGCGCACTAGATTCCGAACGTCTGCTCGTCAAGCCATTGGAAAATCAGCTCAAAACCCTCGAAGGTCTCAAGGAAATGACGGGGGTGGCCACCGAGGGCCATGCCTCCGTCGCGCTGGAATTCGATTTCGGCTTCGACAAAGAGGCCATCCTCGCCGAAGTGCGCGCTGAGGTCGACAAAGCCCAGGCCGAGTTCCCGGCGGATGCGCACGAGCCGCGCATTATCGAGATCAACACCTCACAATTTCCGATCCTCAACGTCACAATCTCCGGCGAAGCATCCGAACGTGTCCTTCTGCGTGTCGCCACCTCGCTGCAAGAGGCCATCGAGGGCATTTCCTCCGTTCTGGAAGCCGAGATCAACGGTAACCGTGACGAATTGCTCGAAATCCTGATCGATCCGTCCAAACTCGAAAGCTATAACCTCACCGCCAACGAATTGCTGCAAGTGGTCAGCAACAACAACCAAGTCATTGCGGCGGGGGCGATCACCACCGAACAAGGCGCTTTCTCTGTCAAACTGCCCGGCGCGATTGAAACAGCGGAGGACATCTACAACCTCCCCATAAAAGTCTCCGGTGAGCGCGTCGTCACCCTGCGCGACCTCGCCGAGGTACGCCGCACATTTGAAGACCGCACCAGCATCGCACGCTTTAACGGTGAACCGACAATCTCGCTCTCGGTCAAAAAGCGCACTGGCGAAAACATCATCCGCACCGTCGAACAAGTACGCGCTGTTACAGAAGCCGTCATGTCGACTTGGCCGGATGCGCTGAAACAATCGGTGAATGTTGACTTCTCGTTGGACGAGGCAAGCCGTGTACAAGACATGGTCAGCCAGCTTGAATCGAGCGTCATCACCGCGATTTGCCTTGTTATGATTGTCGTCGTCGCCGCACTGGGCCTGCGCTCGGCCATGCTGGTGGCTTTCGCGATTCCCACATCTTTCCTGCTCGCCTTCGCACTGATGTCCGCATTGGGCATGACCGTGAACAACATGGTGATGTTCGGGCTGATCCTCGCCGTGGGAATGCTCGTGGACGGTGCGATTGTCGTTACCGAATACGCCGAGAAACGCCGCGACGAGGGCGCACGACCCTCCGTTGCCTATGGCGAGGCGGCACGGCGGATGTTCTGGCCCATCGTGTCTTCCACCGCGACCACACTCTGCGCCTTCCTGCCGATGCTGTTCTGGCCGGGGATGCCGGGCCAGTTCATGCGTTACCTGCCGATCACGCTGATCTTCGTGCTGATCGCCTCGCTGCTGGTCGCACTGATCTACCTGCCGATCACCGGCATCATCGTCGCCCGCATTACCCGCGCGTTCAGCCGCATTCCAACCGCCATCCGTGCGGGCCTCGGCTGGCTGGGCGCAATGATACTGGGCGGCGTGGCCGCAATCGGCGCGCTCGTGACTTTCGACATGGCCAAAGCCGCCAAAGCGGGCGAGATGGTTGCGCAAAGCGTCGCCACCGATCCCGCCACCACCGCTCCCCCGGTCCCGCCATCAACTCTCCTATTCGCCGCCACCGCCGCGCTGTGCCTCCTCGCCATCGTCGCCTTCATGGCTGGTTTCAAGCCCAAAGAGCGGGCCTTCAAACCCTACAACGCCGAAAAACCAAAGCTCGGCATCTACGGCACCGTCCTGCGTTACGTCGTCGGCAACCCGATCATGCCACTGGTCGTTGTCGGCCTGACAGGCGCGGCAATTGTCGGCATATTTAAAACCTATGGCGAGAACAACTACGGCGTTGAATTCTTCGTCGAAACCGACCCTGAAATCGCCAACCTCTATGTCAGCGCGCGCGGTAACCTCTCAATCGAGGAAAAAGACGCCATCATGCGCGTCGTTGAGGGGCGCGTTCTCGACACCGAATACGTATCCGCCGCCCTCGCCATCGTCGGTGGCGGCAATGGCGCGGGTGCGGATCAGGGCGGCGCGCCAAAGGACAAAATCGGCTCGATCCAATTCGAGTTCGACAACTGGCGCGTCCGTAAAAAGGGCAAGGAGATCATGGCAGACCTCACAGCTGCCGTTGCCGACCTGCCCGGAGTCAAGCTCGAATTGGCAGAACAAGCCGACGGCCCGCAGCAGGGCAAGCCGATCCAAATTCAAGTCGCCGCCATCGATTTCGACACGCTCCAAGGCGCAACACAAACCGTCATGGCGCATCTGGAGGGCGTCGAAGGCCTCAAAGACGTCGGCTCCACCCTCCCGCTCCCCGGTATCGAGTGGGAATTGGACATCGACCGCACCGAGGCGGGCAAATTCGGCGCAAATGTCGCTTCCATCGGCGCCACCATCCAGCTGGTCACGCGCGGCGTCACGGTGGGCACGTTCCGGCCTGACGATTCCGATGACGAGATCGACATTCGCGGTCGTTTCCCAGAAGAATACCGCGTCGCAGAGATGCTCGACCGCATCCGCGTGCAAACCAATGTCGGCCTGATCCCGCTCGGCAATTTCGTTGACCGCCGCGCCGTGCCGAAACTGTCCGAGATCACCCGCCTCGACGGTATCCGCATTTTCACCGTCAGCGCCGACGTTGAATCCGGCGTCAATGCCAATGAAAAAATCGCCGAGATCGGTGAGTGGCTGGCGACTGCTGATCTGGGCAAGAATGTCAAAACCAACTTCGCGGGCGATTTTGAGGAGCAACAGGAGAGCCAGACCTTCCTGATGAACGCCTTCGCTGGCGCACTAGGCCTGATGTTCATCATCCTGCTCGCGCAATTCGACAGCTTTTATAACTCCTTCCTCGTCTTGCTCGCGGTTATTCTCTCCGTGGGCGGCGTGCTTGTCGGGATGATGGTGATGGGGCAATCGTTCTCGATCATCATGACCGGGATCGGAATCGTTGCCCTCGCCGGCATTGTTGTGAACAACAATATCGTCCTCATCGATACCTATCAGGAGTTCAGCAAGACGCTTGAACCGATCGAGGCGATCATCCAGACGGGCAGCCAGCGTTTACGCCCGGTTCTGCTGACCACAATCACCACGATGGCGGGCCTGCTGCCAATGATGTTCGCGGTGTCGATTGATTTCGTCAACGGCGGCATCACCGTCGGCGCGCCGACCGCGCTGTGGTGGACACAGCTTGCCACGGCGATCATCTTCGGCCTCGGCTTTGCGACCGTTCTGACTCTGCTGGTTACGCCCTCCCTGCTGGCGCTGCGCGTCTGGTGGCTGGGCAAACTGCCAAAACTCGGCTGGACCGGTCTCCGCAGCGTTGCGCTTGCGGGTGTGGGCGGCAAATCCCAATACATCCGCGACCGCCGTCTGCGCCGCAGTGCAAAACGCGGTCTGCGTAATCAAGAGCCGATCCTGTGGGAGCAGGCCCGCGCTTTCGGGGCAGACGGGCAAGGCGCCGGAATGGTCGACTTCGCACCGATACCGGCCCGAAATCGCGGCTATGGCGCGCCGGAGGAGATGGATGTGATCGCGGAATTATCCGCCGAAGCGGCTTATGTACGACCCAATATCACACCAACAGTCGTCTGGTCAGAGGGCACTGAAATCCCACCCTATGATCAAGGCCCGCGCTATCCGCAGGCCGCTGAATAAATCCGCTCTACCGGCACCGCATTACGCGATCAGCCGATCCGTTTCATAAGCGGGTCGAGTGCGGCGTCCAGATCATAACGACCCGCTTTCAAGAACAACAGAACCGCCCGCTCATTCGGCGTCAGCGCACCATCACGCCCAATCCGCGCGCACAGCCAAGCCGCCTCCTGCGCATTCACGTGCTCCGCGGCTTCGCGGTTCTGCGCATCCGCATTCACACGGCTGGCATAGTATTCTTCCATCGGCGTTATGCCGTTAAAAATATCCGAGACATCACTGAAGAAAGAACCGCGCCCGATTCCATTCGCCATCTCTTTCAGAAAACCGTTTTTCCCGTCACTCGGCTGGTTCAGCCACAGATCGATTTGCTTCATCCGCTCACGCGAAGGCGGCTCATACCCGCTTTGCACCAACAGATAGTTAGAGATCGCGTTCACGAACAGTGCGGACCAAGCCGAACAATTCTCCGCACAAACGGTCGCATCGTTCAAATCGAACAGCAGATCCGCTTCCGCGCGGCTGATTGCCTCAGAGCGCCCGGCGGCTTTGGCATAGATAACACGACGCAACAACGCGACTTCAGGATCGCCCAAAACACCCTGACGCAACCGCGCATTGCCGAGCAATTCATAATCACCCTCAAGCACCGCATTGCGCACCGTTTCAAGCGCCAAAATCTCCAACCGCTCCGGCGCATCAATCGCCTTTTCCAGCAGTTGGATCAGCGTTTCTAACTCGGTCGTACCACAAATCGCATCATCGCGCTTGATCCGCTCCTCAAACCAAGCGGCGTCACTTTCAGAGATATAGCCACGCGGATCAGCGTTTTCGATCAGATGCGCGACAATGGCCTCAGCGAACAGATCGTCCCACTCGCCACAGCGATGCTCCAGCACATCGTTGATTTCAAAAATCATCTCCGCCTCGGCACGATTAATCGTGCCATCGGGCCAGACATCCCGACGGATCTCAATCACTTGCTCCGGCGAAATCATCCGCGTGTTGAGAATGGTTTCGACAATATTTTCGCTGGACGACCGGATTAAAGCCATTGTGAACTCCCTGAATACAGCTTGGAGTGTTCACCATTAACCGTTTACGGAGCGTTACGCGGCCTCTGTGGATTCCTGACGCGCCCACATATCGCTATAAATACCACCCTGCGACAGCAACACCGCGTGCGTCCCACGCTCGATAACCGCGCCTTTATCCAGCACAATGATCTCATCGGCGTCGATCACTGTAGACAGGCGATGCGCGATGGTAAAAACCGTACGGTCCTCGCTCAGGCGTCGCAAACTGTCCTGAATTTCATGTTCAGTGGCCGAATCAAGCGCCGATGTCGCTTCGTCGAGAATCAGGATCGGCGGATTTTTCAAAATCGTCCGCGCAATCGCCACCCGCTGCTTCTCACCACCCGACAGTTTCAGCCCCCGCTCACCCACAGCGGTGTCGTATCCTTCGGGCAGCGCGAGGATAAACTCATGGATCGCGGCCATTTTCGCGGCGGCGATGATCTCATCCTCCGTCGCGCCCGCTTTGCCGTAGCCGATATTGTAGCGGATCGTGTCGTTGAACAGCACCGTGTCCTGCGGAACCACACCGATCTGACGGCGCAAACTCTCCTGCGTAACATCCCGCACATCCTGCCCGTCGATCAGCAACCGCCCCTCAGTCACATCGTAAAACCGGAACAACAGCCGCGCGATTGTCGATTTACCGGCCCCGCTATGTCCGACCAGCGCAATCGTCGAGCCGCCCTTCGCGTCAATCAACAGATCGCGCAAGATGGGCCGCTCCGGCCCGTAATGAAACGCGACATTCTCAAACCGCACACGGCCTTCGCTGACCACCAGATCAGCCGCCCCCTCACGGTCCACCACTTCGGGCGGCGTATCGAGCAGCGTGAACATCTCGCCCATATCGATCAGCGACTGGCGGATTTCGCGGTAGACCGTGCCCAGGAAGTTCAGCGGCATCGCCACTTGCATCATCAGCGCGTTGACCATGACGAAATCGCCCACAGTCTGCGTCCCGGCCACAACCTCACGCCCCGACATCACCATAACCGCCGCCAGCCCCAGCGACAGGATCATCGACTGCCCGAAATTCAGCATCGCCAGCGTTGTCTGTGTTTTGACGGCGGCATCCTCATACTGGATCATCGCACTGTCATAGCGCTGTGTTTCGCGGGTCTCAGCCGAGAAATATTTCACCGTCTCATAGTTCAGCAGCGCATCAATCGCTTTTTGGTTCGCGTCCTGATCCTGAGCGTTCATCTCCTTGCGAATTTTCACCCGCCACTCGGTCACGCGGAACGTGAACGAGATATAAGCCGCAATCGCGACCAAAATCGCCAACGCGAAATACGGCCCGAAATGCCAATAGAAAATACCGATCACCAGGAACAGTTCGATAAACAGCGGCACAATCGAGAACAGCACAAAGCGCAGCAAGAACTCCACACCCTTCACGCCACGCTCGATAATCCGGCTCATCGCCCCGGTTTTACGCTCCAAGTGAAAGCGCAGGCTCAGGCGGTGGATATGCCCGAACGTGCGGATTGCCAACCGCCTGAGCGCACGCTGCCCGACTCTGCTAAACACAGCATCCCGAAGCTGCGCGAACAACACCTGCCCCACGCGCCCCGCGCAATAGGCCAGCACCAGCGCGACAGGGGCGATCAGAAACGCGCTCTCAACCGAGGGCGCATCCTCACCCGACAACGCGTCAACGGCGTATTTGTAGAAGAACGGCGTGATAACCGTCGCCACCTTGGCCAGCACCAGAAAGAACAGCGCCAAGACCACCCGCACCCGCGCATCTGTCTCGCCCTTCGGCCACAGGTAAGGGATCACGTCACGGATAACGCGCCACTCTGCCTTGCCGTCAGTATGCTGGCGCGCTCTCAGACCGCGCATGATCGGAGGGAATTTTTTATTCTCATCAAGGGGAGGTGTAGCGCGGCGCGCGGCGAAGGCCAATGCTCTTTCGTCCTTGCAACGGGCTTAACCGCGTTGAAAGATCACACATGAAGCGCCTGAAACCGGAAAACCGCCCCATGACTGAGCACCGCATCGACCCCGCCGCTCTTGAACGCACCATAGCCGGCATTCTGCTCGCCGATCACTGCACACCGGAGGAAGCGCAGGAGGTTGCCCGCCACCTCGTCGAAGCCTCACTTTCCGGCCATGACAGCCACGGCGTCATCCGCATCATGCGCTATCACAAATGGATCGGTGAAGGCACGATCAACCCCGACACCCCTCTAAGCACCTTGCTCGACAGCGGCGTGATGCTCCATCTCGACGGCAATGACGGCATGGGCCAGTGGCTCGCACGTGAGGCCACCGCTATGGGCACCGCGCGCGCCAAACAACACGGCGTCAGCATTGTGGCGCTGCGCAAAGCGGGCCATCTGGGCCGCGCGGGCGCGTATGCTGAACAGGCATGCGCCGAAGGGTTGCTCAGCATCCACTTCGTCAACGTCAACGGCTCGCTCCTCGTGGCCCCGTTCGGCACCGCCCGCCGTTGTGCCGGAACGAACCCCGTCGCCATCGGTGTCCCGAACAAAGACGGCGACGACTTCATCCTAGACTTCGCCACCTCACTGGTGGCAGAGGGCAAGGCGCTTGTCGCCGGGACAGGCGGAAAACCCCTGCCCGACGATGCCCTGATCGATGCAAACGGCATCCCCACCGGAAACCCCCGCGTTCTCTACGGGGACAGTCTCGACACCGCCAACCCCGACCCCTTGGCCGGACCCGGCGCTTTGCGGGCAATGGGCGATCACAAAGGCTCCGGCCTCGCACTGGCTTGCGAGTTGTTGGCGGGCGCGCTGACGGGCAACGGCGCGAACGGGGAAGGCGAAAAATCCTTTGGCAACGGAATGCTCTCGATCTTCATCGACCCCGAAAAATTCAATGATCTGGGCAGTTTCGGCAGCGAAATCACCGAGTATATCGCCTTCGTGAAGTCTTCACCGCCCGCAGAGGGGACTGAAACCGTCCTGATCCCCGGCGATAAAGAACGCGGCCTGCGCGCCGAACGCGGCCAGAACGGCCTGCCCATGCCCGAACCCGTCCTCGCCGGAATCCTTAAGATTGCCGCCAAGCTCAATGTGGACGCGAGCCGGGATGCTCTCATCAGGCGGCCGCCACGGTAAGACAAAACACTCCGGGTGAACCGGAACACACTCAACACGCCCTAGGATCGGCCAGTAATTTTGTCGCCGGATCATATCGATATGCGCGTTCGGCAACATTCGGGCGGACCTCTGAAACGGGCAGCACGATCAAAGCACGCGCCCCGCCTTCTCCACGGTTTGTCAGCTCCAAACACCCCCCGTGTTGTTTTGCCAACATATCAACAATAGACAGCCCAAGCCCCATCCCTTCGCTCAGAGTGTCCTGTTGAACAAACGGCTTGCGAAGGTTTTCCAAATCATCAGGCGAAAACCCTTTGCCGCAATCGTCAACGATAATGCGGATTTCGGAGGCACGCTCGTTAATTGTAACCGTTATAAGTCCTGCTTCCCCTGCATATTTTACCGCATTCACGGTCAAATTCGTGACCATGCGTTTTAGCGAGTGTGCATCGATATATAAATCGGGTTCAAACCCCCGTTGAATCGGGCTTCGCTTGATTTTCGCCTCTGGCCGGGCGAAACGGACTTCTTCCAACGACTGATCCACAATCGTGACAACGTTATTAAATTCGGGATTATGCGGCACGAGGTTTCTGCTCACATTCGAAAAGTCCAACAGATCTGATATCAATGACAGCAAATGCTTACCGCTGTGAGAAATATTTTCCACATATTCCCGTTGCTTTTCTGAGTTAAACTTCCCGAAAATACCGACCAACAGCGCATCCGAAAAACCGATAATTGCGTTCAACGGTGTGCGAAGGTCATGGCTCATGGCTGCCAGGAACTTGTCTTTCGCCGCGTCTGCCTCCTTGGCACGGTCCAACGCAACATTCAATTCTGTCTCGCGAATGCGCAGGTTATTTTCGATTCTTGCGCGTTTCAGAATTTCCTCTTCAGCGCGCTGACGCTCAGCAATCTCATTTGACAACTGCTCATTTTGCTTTGCGATTTGGGCGCCACTCGGAAATTCGACGATCCGAGGTAAAAGACGCCAGAGCATAAGCGCCGCCGTCAGCGAAATACAGCACGTCAGTACTTTTAGAATACCTTGCATCCCATAGGCAGGCCACCAAAGGCTGATCGCACCAACCAAATGCGTAATCCCGCAAAAAAAGACAAACGCGGCTGAGACAAGAGCAACCTTACTGTGCTTGAACTCCGGGCGAAGAGTCGTAAAACGCCAAATCGAGAAGGAAATTACCGTATATGCGGCAAAAGTAAGCATGTCTCCGCCGACATGCATTACGACGAGGTCCGGTCGCCACAAAAGACAATACCCGTGAGGGACAAATGATGCGGCACCGAAGATATAATCTATCATAAGTTCATTCAGCCCAGCTCACGGAATTCACGGTTAATTGCGATCAGGTTACAAAAAAGCGAAATCTCATGCCGCTCTTGGCATTAGTTCCCCCCCCTCAAAACCTGGCAACTGATTACCTTAAATTCCGTTTATTGCGATGCAAACAATCAATTCGCACTGTTGCCGCCTCACCAATTGTAAACAATTCTTTCAGTGTACGTTCTATACCACGACTTGTATCAATGGCAAACTTAGATTTAGCGAGTTTTAAGAACCGCGCCATCTCTCGCGCTTCGGTGACAACACCCAAATGCTTGAGCGTCGTTCCGGTGAGACGGGCAGCTTGCACTGAGTCAATCTTCGCCTTCACAACCCCGACCACACGCCCCTTGCTGTCGAGCGCCGGACCACCCGAGTTACCGCGCCGCACATCCCCGACAACACCGATAAGCCCCCGCTTTTCGGGATTGCTGAGCGTGTAATCGATATTCACCGGGGTCAAACGGGGCGTCAGGCGGATTTTGCCTTCTTGCGGAAACCCGATCAGCGCCAACGGCTCACCATTTCGCGGCAGGACCGGAGCGACCAACAAGAACCGTTTGGGCCGATACGCCGCCCGCACCAGCGCCAAATCGTTCTTCGCATCAACAGCAACCACACGGGTCGCGAGGCGGCGTTGTGATCCGGGAACCCGCATCTCAACCGCATGACATTTCGCCACAACATGCGCACTTGTCAGAAAAAACCCGTCAGAACTCACCGCAAAAGCGGTTCCCGCACTATGAAAACGTACAGGCCGCGCCGCCTCTGCCCGCCGCAGCGCATCCCCCCGTACCAGATGCGCCCGCCGCGCTTTCTCGTACCGCGTTTTAAGCGCAAATGCCTGTTCAGCACTCACCTCCGCGCCATTGCACGTACGTCTGCGCTTTTCTTGCACAATTCCCCGTGCCCGATCCCAACAATAGATCACCTGTTCGGACGCTGCCGTTCGCGTTGCCGCAACGGCAGGCAAAGAATGGACAGGAAGCACGATGGCGGCGAGGGTCAGAAGGCGGATGATCTGTTTCATACGGTCAAGCACAGCAAAAACCGTGCAAACCGGTCTCAAAAGACTCAAAAAACGCGAGAAATCGCTTTTTCCATGCGTTTATGCCTACCGCCGGCAGCCGGGGAGAGAAAGCCGCTAAAATTATGATCGCTTTCAGGACGTATCAGGCGGATGCAAAACATAGAGTGCAATTTCGTTACAGTCGCTGAGGACATAATCTGCGGGATAAGTCTTTCACATTCGATGTCCCGGCGTGCGGCCGGGCCGCATCGCACGGCTATACAAAAACATAAGTCAAGCGCGTGCGCTCTTAACCTTCCCGATCCGCCGTCAATCGCTCCACCCGCGCCCGCTCCTCATCGGACAAAGGCGCAGCCGCCGCAGGGACACTCGACGGACGCATCGAAATCTGCCGCCACGCGAAAAATCCACCCAACAACAACAACAGCGGCCCGCCCAGGTACAGCGCCGCACTCAACGCATTAAAACGCGGTTTCAGCAGCACATACTCGCCATACCGTGCCACCACATAGTCGAGCACTTCCTCATTGCTGTCCCCTTCGCTCAGGCGCTCACGCACCAGAACGCGCAGGTCTTTCGCCAACCCCGCATCGGAATCGTCAATGCTCTGGTTCCGGCAAACAAGACAGCGCAAGCCTTTGGACAACTCCCGCGCACGCTGCTCCAATGCGGGATTCTCCAACATTTCCGAAGGCTGCACCGCGGCCACCGGCGACGTGAACAAGGCAAGGCATATCAGCAAAACCGCCCTCATTCCGCCGCCACCAGCGGTTCTTCGCGCCGCGCGGCCTGCCTTGGCGCACCCACGCGGTGCCGCCTGTCTGTCAGGCTCAACACGCCGCCCAGCGTCATGATCAGCGCCCCGATCCATATCCAGTTCGCATAGGGCTTCACATAGCTTCGCACGACCCAGCCGCCGTTATCCTGCTTGTCCCCAATCACCACATAGACGTCCTCGATCAGGCTCGCACGGATACCCGCCTCGGTCGTCTGAGTGCGCTGCACCGGATAAAACCGCTTCTCCGAAACCAGCGTCGCAATCTCCTTACCATCGCGGAACACGGTGAAATTCCCGCCATCAATCCGATAATTCGGCCCACGCGAGCGCTCGACCCCGTCAAACCGGATTTCATAGCCCGACAGCGGGATCATATCGCCCTTCTGCGCCACCCGAATATCCTCAGTCGCCCAAGCGGAGATCGCCGCAATCCCGAACGCGGTCACACCAAACCCGATATGCGCCACCGCTTGCCCCCAGGCCGAACGCGGCAACCCGCCCAGCCGCCGCATCACTTCTCCGGCGGGCGCACGGCCAAGCTTCACCCGCTCGGCCAGATCGACCAGCACCCCGAATATCGCCCAGAAAGCCAACGCAATCGCAATCGGCGCAAGGATAGACCCGCCCCAACGCGACACTGCAAACACCACCCCGACCAGCGCCGACAGCAGCGCGGCAAGCCACAGCTTGCGCATCACCTTGCCCAAATCGCCCCGCTTCCAGGGCAACGCGGCCCCCAGCGGCATGGCGATCAGTATGGCGATCATCAACGGCGCGAATGCCAAATCGAAGAACGGCGCACCGACGCTGATTTTCTCTTCCGTGAATGCCTCGACGAACAACGGATAAAGCGTCCCGATAAACACCACCGCCGTCCCGACAGTCAGCATCAGATTGTTGAATATCAAACCGCTTTCACGGCTCACAGGCGCAAACACACCCTCAGGGGCCATTTTCGGCGCCCGCCATGCATACAGCGCCAGCGCACCCCCCGTCGCAATCGCCAAAATGCCGAGGATAAACACCCCCCGCTCAGGATCACTTGCAAAGGCGTGAACACTGGTCAGCAAACCCGAACGCACGATAAACGTCCCCACCAGACTCAGCGAAAAGCCGATAATCGCCAGCAAAATCGTCCAGCTTTTCAGCGTCGAGCGCTTCTCCACCACGATCGCCGAATGCAGCAGCGCGGCGGCGATCAACCACGGCATAAAGCTCGCGTTTTCAACAGGGTCCCAGAACCACCAGCCGCCCCAGCCCAATTCGTAATACGCCCAATAGCTGCCCAGCGCGATCCCGACCGTCAGCGTTGACCACGCCAGCAACGCCCAAGGCCGCACCCACCGCGCCCACGCCGCATCAACCCGCCCGTCAATCAGGGCGGCCACGGCAAAGCTGAACGGCATCGACAGGCCCACATAGCCCAGATACAGGAACGGCGGATGCGCCGCCAAGGCCCAGTCCTGTAGCAACGGATTCAACCCGTTACCATCCAACGGCACAGGATCAAGCCGCTCAAACGGGTTCGACGTGAACAGGATAAACGCCATAAACGCGACCCCGATCATTGCCTGAACCGACAGAGTCCGGGCGCGCAATGCGGGGGGGATATTCTGCCCGAATGCCGCGACCATTGCGCCGTAGAGGGTCAGAATCAACACCCATAAAAGCATCGATCCTTCATGGTTTCCCCAAACTCCGGCGATCTTGTAGAGGAACGGCTTGGCGCTGTGCGAGTTGCTTGTCACCAATTTCACCGAGAAATCCGAGGTGATAAAGCTGTAAGTCAGCGCCGCGAATGACAGGCCGATCAATAAAAACCCAATCAAAGCAGCAGGTTCCGCGAAGCGCATCGGCTCCGCGTATCCTTTTTGCGCCCCCCACATCGGGATGATGGCCTGTGCCAGCGTCACCGCAAATGCGAGCACCAGCGCGAAATGTCCGAGTTCTGCTATCATCTGTACAGCTTTACCCGAACCCCGGCTTCATGCAACGCGGCAAATTTTCAGTGACGCAAAGGTGACAAACCAACACCTGCCCCATGCCGACAAAGCGCCCCTGCACAGCCAGATCCCCCCGCTACAATTCCCCTGCCAAAAAAATAAAAGTGATTCGAGTCACAGCACCACCGCAGCTCAACCCTTACCCCTGTTCAAGTCACCAAAAACAACCGAACAGGAGGCCACGATGACTTTCAACGACACGACCGCGTATTTTCTGACCCTCGTTGCAATCGCACTGGCCCCCGGCCCGGTTGTCCTGATGCTGATCGCCCGCGCGGCCAGCCGCGATACGATGGGCGCGATGTCCTTCGGAGTCGGTTTCGCTTGCGGAGGCGTCCTCATTATCACCGCCGTTTGCTTCGGCCTCGGCGGTTGGCTGCAAGCCGCCCCGCAGGTCTTCGAGTACGGAAAATACGCGATGCTCGCCTACATCCTCTACCTCGCACGCGGTATCTGGACCAGCGGCTTCGACGCAGGCGGCACGGATGCAGCCCCCGCAAGCGGCCTCTGCTTCAGCTTCTTCGCCGGCGTCATGAGCTGCGCAATCTCGCCCTATATGATGATCCTTTTCCCGCTGGTCCTGCCCAGCGTCGTCGATATCAATACCTTGAACGGTATGACATTTTCGCTGATCTCAGTCACCACATTCACCGCGCTGGGCACAGGGGCCGCCATCATCATCCTGTTCGCCAGCCAACTCCGCCGCCTCTCCGGCTCCCCCCGCCACGTCGCCATCCTGAACCGCTCCCTCGCCTGCCTCCTCGCCTCCGGCGGCGGATACATGGCGCTGGCTTGATTGGACAAACCTGTGGGAAACTCCACTGAAACCTTCTCCCTTCGGGAGCAGGCAGGGTGAGGGTTCTATCCTGGCGTCCGGACGATCCAATAAGAACTGATAACGCCTCCGTCCTCAAACCCTCAAACCAACCCCGCCAATTTCGCAAACGGATCGCGGCTTGCATCCTGATGCCATTCATATTCACAGCCCAAAGCCAGCCTCTCGGCCATTTCCAGCCCGAATAAATCCGCCATCACCGCCAGCGCCATGTCCATTCCCGCTGAAACACCCGAAGACGTATAGAACTTCCCGTCTTTCACCCATCGCGCCTCCTTCACCCAGTTAACCTGCGGCGCGAGAGGGATGGTTTTGGTGAAATCGATCTTGTTGGTCGTCGCCCTGCGCCCGTCCAACACGCCCGCCATCCCCAACAACACAGTCCCCGTGCATACCGCCATCACCCGTTCCGCGTTCGCCGATGCTTCGCGAATCCACTTTAACAACTCCTCGTCCTCGCCTTCGACCAACGCCGCATCGCCGCCGGGGATAAACAAAAGGTCATAGTCATTCTTTTCGGCCAAAGTTTTGTCGATGACGATCCGCTGCCCATGACAACTCGGCACAGGATCACGGCCCTTTGCGACCGTGATGATTTCTGTCTCCCCGCCAAATCCCCCCAACATTTCGATGGGTCCGAAGTAGTCAAGCGTTTCAAAGCCGGGAAAAACCAATGCTGCGAGTGTTCTCATAATCAGTTACCTTTGAGGGGCGCTTACGCTGAAAACAGCCGCGCGGGCCTTATGATATGTATCGCGTGATCTTGAATGGTACCTGCACGCCTTTACACGCCCCGTTCTCAATCAGATTGCCGAAAGCCAAACATTCCCAACTTGCCCGCCAACCTGCTACGCTCTCCCGTGTACTCACCTGCCCACCCAACGGACCCGCCATGACCGACTTCCACACCAAACTCACCGCCCTGCGCCGCGATTTCCACCGCCACCCCGAACCCGGCTTCCAGGAGGTCCGCACAAAGGCAAAAGTTGCCGCCATCCTGCGCGATCTGGGGGTGGAGGTGCATGAAGGTGCGGGCGTTGTCGGCATCCTCCGCTGCGGCACGGGCAACCGCGCCATCGGCCTCCGCGCGGATATGGATGCGCTGCCGATCCACGAGACCAGCACCCACGACTACCTCTCCACCAACCCCGGCGTAATGCACGCCTGCGGCCATGACGGGCATACGACTATGCTGCTCGGCGCGGCGGAAATCCTGTCCCAAACCCGCGATTTCGACGGCACAATCGTCTTCCTCTTCCAACCAAACGAGGAGCACGGCCTCGGCGCACGCGCCATGATTGATGAGGGCGTGCTGGAGCGATTCCCCATCGAAGAAGTCTACGCCATCCACAACCTCCCCGGCGCGCCGTTGGGCCAAATATCCACCCGACCGGGCCAAATCTGCGCCTCTGAGAGCCTGTTCGAGATCACCATTACGGGTAAAGGCGGCCACGCCTCCATGCCCCAAACCGGAGTCGATGCGATCACTGTGGGCGCGGAGATGGTACTGGCCCTGCAAACCATCGTCTCGCGAAAGCTGGCCCCGGCGGCGGGTGCGGTCGTCTCCGTCACCGAGTTCCTTACCGATGGCCAGCGCAACGTCCTGCCCGGAACCGTCACACTAAAGGGCGACGCCCGCGCCCGCCTGCCCGAAGACCGCGAAACCATCGAACGCTTCATGCGCCAGATCGCCAGTGGCGTCGCCGCCACCCACGGGGCAGAAGTCGCGGTCAGCTTCAACACCGAATTCATCGAGACGATCAACGCGGACGAGCCAACCCGAGCGGCCATCCGCGTCTCCCGTGCCGCAGGGCTGGACACCATCCCGGACCGCCCCGCCATGAGTTTCTCCGAAGATTTCGCCCATTTCAGCGCGGCGGTCCCCGGCTGCTTCCTGCTGCTCGGCAATGGCGAGGACGGCCCCCACGCCCAACCCCTCCACGCCAGCAACTACGATTTCAACGACGCCCTGTTACCCATCGGCGCAAACTTCTGGGCCGATCTCGCGCGCGATCGGTTGCCTGTGAGGGAGAAAAATTGATGAGCAAAGACAATGTCACACCACGCGCAGGCGGGGTATCCATTCATCAACACGCCTTGGCCACGCAATTTTTCAACCAAACCATCAAGGCTTGTTGAGCGATAGATTCCCTGCTTCCGCAAGGAATGACACCCTTTTGTAAGCCTGAGGAAAGCCCCGGAATGACATTCCCCAAATACAGGCCCGGCGACGACGTAGGCCCGCTCGAACACTGGCCCTTCGATAACCCCGCCAGCGATTACCGCATCATCAGCGGCACACCGGAAACTTCAGGTCGCATGGACGCTGGCGGCTCCGGCCACACAACCCGCTTCGGCATCTGGCGCTGCACGGTCGGCGCGTTCGAGTGTACAGAACAGGGCGACGAGTTGATGACGATTCTCTCCGGCACATGTCGCCTCACCGACCACGCCACCCGCCAGACCGTCACATTGCAGACGGGCGACAGTTATTTCGTCCACGACAACACCCGCGTCACATGGGACGTGCGCGAGGAACTGACGAAGGTGTTTTTCGGGCATAAGGCGACAGGGTATTAGAGTCACCCGCCAAGACCGGAGTCATCCGCGATCAGGTTAGCCATAGGGCGTCAGAATTCACGCAAGTCTTGGCGGGAATTTTGACACAGATGATCGCGAATGACTCTAAGCCACTTCATACCGGACGGGTAACTGTATCGGGCTGGTATTGCCGCTATCGGGCAGCCATTCGCTCGCCCCGTCATAGTGGAACGCCTTGAAACGCTTGCTCAACGCCGCCAGCGCACATCTCATATCCGCCCGTGCGATGCCATGCCCGATACAGTGATGCGCCCCGCCGCCAAAGCCGAAATGCTTGCGTCGCCGCACGCTGATATCAAACTCCACATCCTCACAAACCGCCGGATCACGGGCCGACGCATGGACCAACAGGTGCAGCACCGTCCCCCGCGCAATCGCCTCGCCGCCGAACTCAAAATCCTCCACCGCCTCCCGCGTCACCCAGGTCGTGGTGGGCCGGGCGCGGATTATCTCCTCCACCGCCGCCGGAACCAGCGCCGGATCATCCCGCAACGCCCGCCATTGCGCCGGATGATCAATAAACATCGACATGCCCAGCCCCAATTGCGAACGCGTCGTATCCACCCCGCCGAAAATCGCGATCACAACCATATCCAGCAAATCCTGCTCGCCATGTCCCCCCGCCGCATCCGCCCGCGCCACCAACCCGGCGACGAGACCGTCCGTGTCCTCCCCCCGCCGCGCCCGCGCCAGCAAATCACGGGCAACATCGGTCAGGCGTTCGCATGCCGCATTGAAAACCGGCTCATGCCGCTTGCACTCAACCCCCATCGCGTGACCCAAATCCGATGCATCATGCGAGATTTGCGGCCAGTCGGACAGCGGCAGCCCAAGCACCGCACAAATCGCCTGCCCCGCAAACGGAATGCTGAACGCCTCCTGAAACTCACAGCGCCCCGTCTCAGCCAGCCTGTCGCAAAGGTCTCCAGCAATCTTCGCGAATACAGGCCGCAAACGGGCGATGAAATCATCGTTCAGGACCGGAACGATCAGATCACGCAACGCCCTGTGATCCGTGCCCTCATGGCTGATAACGCTGTTACGCCAGAAATCCGCGAACCGCCCCTCCAGCCCGTTCGTCTGCGGCCATGCATGGCTCCCCTGCCGCAACCGCCTGTCCCTCAGCAGCAGCCCGACTTCCCGATAACGCAACACCGCCAACCCGTAAGGCGTCCGCGCGCACCAATGCCCCGCCCGCGCCTCCAAAACCGCTTGCGAGCGGGTCGAGAACGCCGGGTCTGAGAGGTCAAGAAAGGGAATCATTTACAAATCAACAGATTAAAAACTATCACCTTCGGACTTGTTCTGAAGGCCCGGTCCAAGCGGCAATACGGCTCTGGATCGTCGAAAAAAGTCCGACGATGACTGTAGGATAGGAATGGCCCATTCCTATCCATCAAGCCCCTCCAACCGCGCCAAGACCGCCGCCGTATCCGCCCCCAGCTTCGGCCCCGGCCTATCAGCAATCATCGGCTGCCCGTCGAACAGGATCGGCATCCGCACCCCGGCAATCGGCCCGTCCGGTGTGTCGTGCGAGATTTGCAGCCCCCGCGCCTGAACCTGCGGATCATCGAAAACCTCGCCAATCGTATTGATCGGTCCCGCCGGAACCCCCGCTTCCTCCAGCGCCGCCAGCAGCTTCCATTTCTTCCACCGCTGCAATGCCGGAATCATCAGCGGCACCAACACCTCCCGATGCTTCACCCGCAGCGGGTTGGTCGCAAACCGTTCATCGGCGGCCAGCTCAGGCAGGTCCAGCACCTTACACGCCCGCTGAAACTGTCCATCATTGCCCACCGCGAGAATAATATGCCCGTCCGCCACCTCAAACACCTGATAAGGCACGATATTCGGATGCGCATTGCCCAACCGCCGCGGACTGTTGCCTGAGACGAGATAGTTCATCGCCTGATTGGCCAGCACAGCCACGCTCGAATCCATCAGCGCCATGTCGATATACCGACCGCGCCCGGTGGTTTCCCGCTCACGCAACGCCGCCTGAATCCCGATCACCGCATACAGCCCGGTGAACAGATCAGACACCGCAAACCCTGCTTTCTGCGGCTCCTCCGGCGCGCCGGTGACAGACATCATCCCGCTCATCGCCTGAATGATAAAGTCATACCCCGCCCGCGCCGCATAGGGACCGTTCTGCCCGAACCCCGTGATCGAGCAATAGATCAAGCGCGGGTTCGCCGCCATCAGAGTGGCATGGTCGAGACCGTATTTCACCAGCCCGTCCAGCTTGAAATTCTCGATCACCACATCCGATTGCGCCGCCAACGCCGCCGCCGCGGCGCGCCCGGCTTCTGTGCGAAAATCCAGCACGACCGATTGCTTGCCCCGGTTGGCCGAATGAAAATACGCCGCCGCCCCGGTCGCCTCCACAAAAGGCGGCCCCCAAGTGCGCGTATCATCACCATCGGGGCTTTCAATCTTGATGACCTCCGCCCCCAAATCCGCCAGCGTCTGCCCGATCCACGGCCCCGCCAGAATCCGCGCAAACTCCAGAACTTTCAGCCCCGCGAGGGGTTTGGGCATATCAGTCATCGCAACGATCCATCCTGTGAAGCTGAACCCCAGCTTACACAAGCCCGCGCGCGATACATCCCTATTCTTCGTGGTCAGGCACCGCGACCCCGCACACCCCAACATATGTCACGCCAGCGAAGCCCGGCGTCCGGGCGTCTGTCATATCGAACTCCCTCACGTCTTCTTCGTGTCATCAATGATGGTCATGCTGGCCAGCCCGCTCGCGCCCAATTCAACGGCGGCAAACGGCCCGCCATGACGGGATATTGACAGATCATGCGGATCGGCGGGCGGCGCTTCGGCCAGGATTTGCCCGGCGAACTGCTCCGCATTGTCCTTCGGGCGATACCCCAGATGCTTCGCAGCCGTGTTATCGAGGGGTGAACGGTCATTATCGGACACGCCATAAACCACCGTGAACTCGACCACGGGCGTATCAATGGACCGCGTCACAAGCTGGATCAGATCATCATAGCTCAACCACGTCCCCAGCGCGCGGGCATTGGTTACCTGCGCACAGGAGCATATGCGCATACACACGCTCTCCAACCCGCGTTTCTCCCAATACATCCGCCCCAGATCTTCCGCGAAACACTTGGCAAGACCATAGAAAGTATCGGGCCGGTGCGGGACATCCGTGCCGATGGCTTCAGATTTCGGATACATGCCGACCGCATGGATCGAGCTGGCATAGACCACCCGCTTCACACCCTTGCGATGCGCCGCCTCCCACACATTATACGCCCCGATAAAATTCGGCCTCAGCAGCGTCTCAAAATCGCGCTCATCACCAATCGCTCCGAAATGCACAACCGTATCGGCCCCCTCCAGCAATGCCTCCATCGCCGCAAGGTCCGTAATATCCGCCCGCTCATACCGCTCATTCGGGTGCAGCGTCCCCACACCATCTGCAACATCAGAGGAGACAAACTCATCCGCCATTTTCGACAACGGCTCCCGCAGCCAGGAGCCAAGGCGTCCGGCGGCCCCCGTCAGAACAATCTTCGATTTTTTCATGGTGCGACTCCGTTCAAAGGGCGGGAGTTCAGCGTAGGAGTGAGGGAAGATCATGCCAAATTATTTTACTCGATCATTTCCATCAATAATTCTGATGAAAGCGGATCGGCGAATTTATGCCTTAATCTCTCTTAAGTTAACCTCACATCCTAATCCTCCTTGTTAATCTTCCGCTAAGGGAAACGAGTCATTCTCAAATGCTTACAGAGAACGCTTATCGGCCCTGCCTCCCGCATCGCCGAAGCCCATAGATCGGAGCATTGCCGATGATGATCACGAAGATTCTCCAAGCCGCCTTTGGCATGACCCTCGCGCTTGGCCTCACCGCACCCGCCGTTCAGGCACAATCAATCGAGGCGGCCTCCGTCTCCAGCCGCAATCTGATCCAGGGCGTTGACCGTCGCGGCCCGTGGGGCGATTCCGCCTATACCTTCGCGCTGAAGGTCAGCACGTCGATCTACAAAACCGTCAACCTGCATCGCAAAAAGAACGGCTTGGCCCAGCTTGAAGCGGATCAGGGTTTGGGCGTCGTCGCCGGGTCTTACTCCGGTGACATGGTCACAGGTGATTTCTTCGGCCACTTCGCCCCCGATGGCCGCGACCTCGCCGCCCGTCTGGGCGAGGCCAACATCGCGCATTATAATAAAGTGGCGGAAATCCTTTGGGATACGACCAACGCCAATATCGACTGGACGATCGACGCCACCGTGCGCGCCGCCGTCACCGATTGGCTCAAATCCCCTGAAGGCCACCGCGAAGCCCTGATGGACCCCTCAGCCCGCATCGTCGGCATAGGCACCGCAATCCGCGACGAACGTATTGTCGTGACGATGTTGCTGGGTGATCGCTGAGGCGAACACTTTCAAAAGCGGTCACACATGATCGCTTTTGATCCGCGCGAACAGCATATGGTCGCGCACCGCGCCGTTTACTTCCAGATATGACCGCGCGATCCCCTCATACGAGAACCCGCAACTGGCCAGTAACGCCCGCGAGGCCTCATTCGTCTCCAGACATGCAGCCTCCAACCGGGTCAGCTTCATACGGGTAAACGCATGATGCGCCATCGCCTCGGTCGCCTCGGTCATATAGCCCTGACGCACATACTTGCGCCCGATCCAGTAGCCCAACGTCGCCGATTGTGACGGCCCGCGCCGGATATTCGACAGCGTCAGCCCGCCGACCATCACCCGATCCGCCTTGCGGAAAATCAAGAACGACAGCGCGCGATCCGCCTCCGCCTCCGCCTGCGCCCAGCGGACCCGCCGCTTGAACGCCCCGCGCGAGAGATGGTCCTTCGGCCACAGCGGCTCCCACGGTTGCAAAAACCCGTGGCTGTCCCGCCGCAGCGCCTTCCACTCAACGAAATCATCCGGATGTGGAACGCACATTTCCAACCGCTCGGTCTTCAGGCGCGGCAATGGCGCGGGCCTTTTCCACCCCACAAGGCCCAGCTTCCACATCCCGCCCCGGCCTCAGGCCGCGCCGCGCAAGGCTTGCGGCAGCCCCCCGCCTTTCGGCCCCAGATACACCGCACTCGGCGCACCGCCATCCAGCAACTCGCGCATCCCGCGTTTCACAGCGGTCGTATCCACGGCATCGATCATCTCGACAATTTCGCTCATGCCATAGGGTCGTCCGCGTAAAAACATCTGCCGCGCCAGCGTTTCCGCCCGCCGCATCGGCGATTCCAGTCCCATGACCAGCCCCGATTTCGACTGCGCCCGCGCCCGGCTGACCTCCGCCTCGGTCACATCATCCGCCGCCCGCTCAAATACATCCAGCGCCAACGTCGCCAGTTCCCCGGCCTGATCGGCCCCCGTGGCCGCATAAATCGTCATCAGCCCGGCATCACTGAACGACTCGGCATAGCTATAGATCGAATAGCACAACCCCCGCTCCTCGCGCGCCTCCTGGAACAGCCGCGAAGACATCCCCCCGCCCAGCACGGCGGCGGCGGTTTGCGCACGAAACTGCGCCTCCAGATCGGTGCTGTCCGGCCCTTCAAAGCCCAGCACGATATGCGCCTGCTCGGAATCCTTGATGATTTCCCGCGTCGCGGCGTGATAATGCCCCGGCTCGATCACACTCGCGGGACGGCGCTCCATATCCCCGAACAGACGCTCGGCATCGCGCACCACTTCATCGTGATCGACAAATCCGGCAGCGGACAAAATCATGCTTTCCGGCGCATAATGCCGTTGCATATATCCCTGCACCGTATCCCGGTCGAACGACATCACACTGTCCGGCGTCCCTATAATCGGCCGGCCCAGCGGTTGATCCGGGAAAGCAATCTCCTGCAAAGCCTCCACCGCGACCATCGACGGCATATCATTGCGCTCGCCGATCTCCTGCAAGATCACATGCCGCTCACGTTCGATCTCGTCCGGCAGAAAGGTCGACTCGCGCAAAATATCCGCAATAATATCAATGGCCAGCGGTGTATGCTCGGCCAGCACCCGCGCCTGATACGCGGTGATTTCAAGGTCCGTATAGGCGTTCAGATCACCGCCCACATCCTCAATCTCTTCAACAATCCCCCGCGCCGTCCGCCGCTTCGTCCCCTTGAACGCCATATGCTCCAGCATATGCGACAGGCCCGTCTCAACCAGTGTTTCATTGCGCGACCCGACACTGACCCAAACGCCCAACGCCGCCGATTTCACATGCGGCATATGCTCGGTAATTACCCGAAACCCGTTAGACAGCGTCGTCGCCCGGATACGCCCGTCTTCGATGGAGATATGGTCAGTCAAACAGCACGCTCCTTGCGGATATAGGCTTCGATGATGGCGAGGTCGTTCGGCAGCACGGTAATACGCTCATCCCGTTCGTAAAGATCAGCCATCCGCTCCGGCAACGGCGTCTCCGCTCCCGTCGCATCCCGCACGGCATCCGGGAATTTCGCTGGATGCGCCGTGGCCAGCGTGACCATCGGCGTGTCACTCCGCGCGGTCTGGCGGGCGGCGGCGAGACCCACGGCACTGTGCGGATCAAGCGTCATTCCGATCTCCGCCCGCACCCGCCGGATCGTCTCAATCGTCTCATCCTGCGGGATGCGCGCCGAAGCGAACTCATCACGCAGCTTGTCCTGCTGCCCCTGTGACAGCGCCATCGATTTCTTAGTCTTCAGATCATCCATCATCGACGCCACCGCCACACCCTCACGGTCGGCGAGATCAAAAATCAGCCGCTCGAAATTCGAGGAAATCTGAATATCCATGCTCGGCGTGATGGTCTGGCTCACGCCCTCAATCTCATAACGGCCCGTCTCCAAAGTCCGGTGCAGGATATCATTCTCATTCGTCGCAATCACCAGATTGCCAATCGCAAAGCCCATCCGTTTGGCCACATAGCCCGCGAAAATATCCCCGAAATTCCCGGTCGGCACGGCGTAATCAATCTTCCGGTCCACCCCGCCCAAGGCCAGTGAGGAGGTCGCATAATACACCACTTGCGCCAAAACCCGTGTCCAGTTGATCGAATTGATCGCCCCAAGGCGCATTTCATCACGGAACTCAAAATCGTTGAACATCGCTTTGACCAGCGCTTGGCAATCGTCAAAATCACCCTCAACCGCAATCGCCCGCACATTCGCTTCGGTCGGCGTCGTCATCTGCCGGCGCTGCACCTCGGAAATCCGGCCATGCGGGTAAAGGATAAACACATCCGCCCGCGCGCGGCCCCGAAACGCCTCAATCGCCGCCGATCCCGTATCGCCGGAGGTCGCGCCCACAATCGTGATCCGCTCATCACGCTTATCCAGCACATGCTCGAACAGATGCCCGATCAGCTGCATCGCCAGGTCTTTAAACGCCAGCGTCGGCCCGTGGAACAGTTCCAGCAACCACTGCCCGCTCTCCATCTGCACCAGCGGTGCAACAGCCGTGTGACCAAAGCCCGAATAAGCCTTCTCAATCATCGCTTCCAGCGCGGCCATGTCCATGTCACCGACAAACGGACGCAGCACTTCAAGCGCGACTTTCTGGTAGGGCTGCCCCTCCAGCGCGGCAATCTGCTCCCGGCTCAGCGTCGGCCAGCTTTCGGGCACATAAAGCCCGCCATCACGCGCCAATCCGGCCAGCAATGCATCCTCAAAACCGACAACGGGCGCGCTGCCACGGGTGCTGACATAATTCATCGACGGCTCCTTCGCTTGAAGACCTAGGCTTTATTCGGGTTCATCCACGGGTGCAAGCCGTTGCCGTCGCATCCAGATCGCGCTCATCACAATCCAGATCAGCGCGATCGAAAACCACGTGATCGCATATTGCAGATGGTTGTTCGGCAGTGTCACCTGCGGCGGTCGCGCCTTGGGCCAGCCTTCGCTGCCATCCGGTTGCCGCACGACCATCACAGGCTCCGCTTTCACAGCGGCGGCGATGCTCTCCACATTCTGCGCGTACCATTCCCGCTTTTGCAGATTCGGCTCCGGCGTGAACGCGTTCGTATCGTCAGGCCAGCGCAGCAACCCCGTCACCTGCTGAGGCCGCGTCGGCGCTTCGGGCAGTGTCGCCACATCCCCCTCGCGCGTGGCGTGAGGCGCAAAACCGCGATTGACCAATATCCGCCGCCCATCCGTCGTCTCGAACGGCGTGATCAGCTCATAACCGGGGCCATGCACTTTGAACGACGTAAGAACGTTGATCGTCTCCGCGCCCACATACCGCCCCTGCACGATCACAGGCTTATAATCATCGCGCGCGGGATCCAGATCACGCGGCAACGCCACAGGCTCCGCCGAAATCCGCGCGCCCGCCTCTGCGATCAGACCCTGCTTCCAAGCCAGACGCTGCACTTGCCAAGCGCCCAGCCCCGCCAAAACGAGAAAACCGCCAAGCCCGACAACAATCGGACCCAGCGGTTTCAATTTACTCATTAAACCCATTCAGGTTCAGTGACCGCCGGTCGCGAAGAACCAATAGCTGCCAGCATAAATCGCGAAGAACAGGAACAGCCATACCACGTCAACGAAGTGCCAGTACCAAGCCGCCGCCTCAAACCCGATGTGGCGCTCCGGCGTGAAATGACCTTTCTTCACACGGATCAGGCAAATCGCGAGGAAGATCGTTCCGATCAGAACATGCATCCCGTGGAAGCCCGTGGCCATAAAGAACGCCGCACCGTAGAACGTGTTCTGCAGGGTCAGACCGTGATGATACGCTTCAACATACTCAATCGCTTGCATGATCAGGAAGATCGCACCAAGGAACGTTGTAAGCGCCAGCGCCCAGAAAACCTTCTCGCGCTTCGGATCAGTCTGGCGATCCTCGTTCCGCATCTCAATCAGATAGTGGTGCGCGACGGTCAGCGTACAACCGGACAGCAGCAGGATCAGCGTGTTCACCAGCGGCAGGGCCAGCGGATCAACCGCGTGCACACCTTCTGGCGGGAAAATACCACCCTCGGCAAAACCAACACCGTGACTCTCATCCGTCGTCTGAGGCTGAATGAACAGCGCATACCGGAAATACGCCCAGAACCATGCGAGGAAGAACATCACTTCGGAAATGATGAACAGGATAAACCCGTAGCGCAAACCGATATACACGACCGGCGTATGATCGCCGGAATGCGACTCGCGGATGACTTCCGCCCACCACGAATACATCACGAACAACACCCCGGCGAGGCCCGCCAGTGTGATCAGCGGCGTACCGCCTTTGAACCAGATAACCGAGCCGAACAGCATAACAAATGCGCTGACTGCGGCCACAAACGGCCAAACGCTTGGTTCAATGATGTGATAATCGTGTTTCGCGTGACTTGCCATTTTATCGCTCCCAAGACGGCGCGCTGTGCCGCCTTAATTGACCACTTGCCCGGTGGATGCCGTGCCGTTTTCTACGACCTGCGTTCCTTCGGGTAAATCGGTTTTATAGAAAGTATATGAAAGAGTGACGCCTTTAACCTCCTCTGTCGCCCGATCCGTGCGGATCTCAGGGTCAATAAAGAAGGTTACGGGCATTTCGACCGTTTCGCCGGCCTGCAACACCTGCTCCGTAAAGCAGAAACAATCAATCTTAACGAAATACGGCCCGATCTTGAACGGCGTCACATTGAACACCGCCGTTCCGGCCACAGGCTCATCCGTCGGATTATGCGCGGTATAAAACGCCAAACCCGTCTCACCGAGAGGGATTTCCATTTCACGCTGCACGGGCTTGAAAACCCAAGGCATCTGCGACTCGGTTGAGGCATCAAACCGGACCTTGATCGTCTCACCTGAAACAGCCCCCGGCGCGACATCCGCCCGCAAAGGCGTTCCACCGAATCCGGTAACCTGACAAAACAGCTGGTAAAGTGGGATTGCCGCGAAAGACATGCCCAGCATCACAACCGCCATTCCGGCCAGCTTGAACGCTGTTCTCATATTCGTCTGATCTGCAGAAGATTTAGACATGCGCCCCTCAGACAGTCGCTTGAAGTTTCACGAGCGTAACGGCGAAGATCAGGGCCACGAACGCGGCCAGTATCAGCCCGACAAACACGTTCCGGCCAAAACGGCGTTTATATATCTCGTGTGATCCGGCGGTTTTCTGCGTTTCCATCACATTACGCTCCCACACTGCGGATCAACGCGTCACAAAGCAGCGCCGCGAAAATCAGCGCCAGATAAGTCAACGAGTAACCGAACAGCTTTTTCTCAGGCACATAGTTTTCCGCAATCGCGGTCTCTTCATCGCGTTTGTAGACATTCCACGCGAGGTAGCAGAACACCGCATTCGCGATCACCGCCGTCACCGTGTAAATCATGCCGCTGACCGCCGTCGGTATAAGCGCAAGGCTGCTGAACGCCAGCAGGATCGAATAAACCAAAACCTGTACTCGTGTCACCTTCGGTCCGGCAACAACAGGCAGCATCGGCACATCAGCATCCGTATACTCGCGCCGCTTCCACAGGGCCAGCGCCCAGAAATGCGGCGGGGTCCAAAGCAGGATGATCGCAAACATCAGCAACGGCTCAATCGAAACCGATCCCGTCGCCACCGTCCAGCCAATCACAGGCGGAATCGCTCCGGCGGCTCCGCCGATCACGATATTCTGCGGCGTCCGGCGCTTCAGCCACATGGTGTAAAACCCGCCATAAAACGCAATCGTTCCCGCCAGCAGCACAGCGGACAGCACATTCGCAAACACCGCCAACATCGCCACGGACAACACCGACAGCCCCAACCCGATGCCCAGCGCTTCATCGCGCGTCACACGACCGGAAGGAATAGGACGCCCTTTGGTCCGGCCCATCTTGCCGTCGATATCCGATTCCCACCACATGTTGAGCGCACCTGACGCCCCGGCACCGATGGAAATACACAGGATCGCGGCAAAACCGATCACCGGATGTACAGAAGTTGGCGCAGCCAGCATCCCGACCAGTCCGGTAAAGATCACCAGCGACATCACGCGCGGCTTCATCAGCGCGAAATAGTCACCAATGCTGGCTTCATACCCGCCAGAGGCATCGTTGACGCTTATATCTGTCATGATTATTCCGCCGCGACCGCAGCTACTTTGACAGAAGAAGGCGTGTAGTTATGAGCGAATTCCTCAAGCACTTCGGCAAGACGGGCCTCATACTCATCCTTCTCAACGACCTCAACCATGATCGGCATGTAAGAATGATCAGGACCGCACAGCTCTGAACACTGGCCATAATATGTACCGGTCTCTTTTGCCTTGAACCATGTTTCGTTCAAACGACCCGGTACCGCATCAACTTTGACCGCGAAAGAAGGCACAGCAAACGCGTGCAGTACATCCGCCGCAGTTACCTGAACACGCACAACCGTATCAACGGGCACAACCATCGGCGCTGTGGCCTTAAGCTTCCACTCCATCGGGGAAGGAACCTCTTCGCCCTCTTCTTCGAGCGCGGCTTTCATCGTCTCGTAGTCGGAATAGCCTTTACCCGCCATAAGACTGTCGAAGATCACCTCTTCACCATCCACGTCGTAAGCATAGCCCCAGTACCATTGATATCCGACGGCCTTAACGGTCAGCTCGGCATCCTCAACAGTTTCCTGATCGTAAAGCAGCTTGATCGACGGCCACGCCATCGCCACCAAAATCACAACCGGAACCACGGTCCAGATCACTTCGATGACCGAGTTGTGGGTGAAACGATCCGGCGTCGGGTTATTTTTCTTGGAGAACTTGATGCACACATAAGCAAGCAAAACCGTCACAAACAGTGTGATCACAAATGCGAGGACGTGCAGGTTAAAAGACAGGGTTTGAACCCGCTCTGCAATATCCGTAACAGGTTCCTGATAACCCAGCTGCCAAGGTTCCGGCTGACCTTTGCCGGCCGCAAGCGCGGCACTGGCGCTCATCATGCTTCCCGAAAGGGCGGCGAACAGGGCGGCAATTTTACGGTTCATGTGACATTCTCTCCGTCAGAACAGCGCGATCCGCGAGTCTCCCGGCGCGCCTGATTTCCGCCACGTTCAATCACAACAGCCTCGCTTACGCAAGCCACTCTCACGCGGCATTCCGTCTCGTGAGACGCGGGCTATTTGCCCATCGCAATCCCTTCACGGCGCGGGTCGGCGGCTCCGGTCAAGCTGCCGTCCGCATCAATCTGTATCGCGTGCAGACCGCTGTTCAGGTTGCGCAGCTTCACCGTATGCCCCAACGCCTTCAACGCGGCGGCCAGCGCATCGCTGCCCTCCTCCACATCAGTATCCCCGTTGCGATTGACCACATGCGGCAGGGCCAGCGCCTCTGCGGGGTCCATCCCCCAATCCAGAATCGCCACAACGCTCTGCGCGACATAATTGATAATCCGCGACCCGCCGGGCGACCCGATCAACAACACCGGCGCGCCATCCTTCATCACAATCGTCGGCGCCATTGAGGAGCGTGGCCGCTTACCCGCCTCAACCCTATTGGCAATAGGACGGCCATCACGCTCAGGCGCACGCGAGAAATCCGTCAGTTCATTATTAAGCAAAAACCCGCGCACCATTACGCGGCTACCGAATCCCGTCTCAATCGTCGTGGTCATCGAGGCTGCGTTACCATAGCTGTCGCGCACCACGATGTGCGAGGTTCCGGGTCGATCCGGATCCGTATCAGGACTGCGCGACGCCGCTTCACGCCACGGCGGATTGCCCGCCTGCGCTTTACCCCCCGCCCGCAACCGATCAATCCCCTGCGCGCGCAGCGTCATATATGCCCGATCAAGCAAACCGCGCGTCGGAACCCGCACAAAATCACTGTCCGCCATATAAAGCGCCCGGTCCGCATAGGCCCGCTTGCCCGCTTCCGCAAACAAATGCCGCGCATCCGCGTGGTTGGCGGTTCCCGGCGCAAGGCCCGCCATATCGAAATGTTCCAATAACATCAGGATTTGCCCCACCGTCAGCGCACCGGACGACGGCGGCCCCATCCCGCAAACGTCATGCCCGCGATAGGGCGCACAGACAGGTGCACGCTCGACCACGGCATAGCCGCTCAAATCCGCCCGCGTCAGCTCCCCCGCATTCTCTTCGGTCTTCACCGCCGCAACAATATCCCGCGCGATCTCACCCTCATAGAAAGGCTTGCTCCCACCAGCCGCGATAAGGCGCAAAGTCTCCGCGAACTTAGGGTTCTTGAGCAGCGTCCCCGCCGCTTTCGGCGCATCCCCGTTGAAAAAATATGCCCGCGTTTCGGCAAAGTCCCCCAGCCGCCGATCCACCGCCCCCGCAATAGACCCGGCCAAACGCGGCGAGATTTCAAACCCTTCATCCGCTATCGAAATCGCCGGGCGCACCAAATTCGCCCAAGGCCGCTTGCCCCAACGGTCATGCGCCTCTTCCAACAATTTCAGCGTCCCCGGCACCCCGACCGAACGTCCGCCAACCACAGCATCCCACCACCCGACAGGCTCACCATCATCGCCAAGCCAATAGTCGGGCGTGGCAGAGGCCGGCGCTTTTTCCCGCCCGTCCAGCGTCGTCAGACGCCCCGTTTCGGCATCCCAATAAACAAGAAAAGCTCCGCCACCGATCCCCGAACTCTGCGGCTCGACGAGGTTCAGAATCAACTGCACCGTCACCAGCGCATCCGCCGCCGTGCCACCCTTCTCCAGCACCGCGTACCCCGCCTCAACGGCAATCGGATTCGCGGCGGCGACCATAAATTCAGTGCCCTGCGCGGCAGGTTTCGGCGCGAATGCAAACGTCTTCTCAGGCTGCACCGCCTCCTGCGCAGCGGCGGGCGCGGCGAGGGCGATCAACAGGGCGGCAAGAGCGGTTCTGGTCATGGGATTCTCCGATGTGACCGCATAACCGTATGACGACTGACGCACCCTTGTCACTACTCCACCCGCACCCGCACCCGCGCCGCTTTTCCATTAGCATCAACAACAGAGATCAAGACAAAACCCGGCCCCTCCGGCGTCATCCAGACCTGCCGCGCACGGGGGTCGGCATCAATCTTCTCCCCGTCCACCAGCCACGCGAACGGCGCAACCCCGTCCCGCACCTTCAGCGGCAGCGCATCTCCACCAGCAACCACCAGTACAGCCCCGTCCGGCGGAAACGAGATCGCGGGCGCGTTTGCCGCCGCAACATTCCGTCCCGCACCCCGGAACCGCCGCAGCGGCGCAGGCAACTCAGCGGTTGTCAGTGTCAGCACTTGTGCCGGCGGCGGCGGCAACGGGTCGGGGGCCGCTTTCAACCGCGCAAATGCCTCAAACAACGCGGGCGCGGCGGTCCCCAGCCCCAATATCCCCGGCGAGGGCGCACCATCAGGCCGACCAAACCACAGTCCGATCACATGCCGCCCGTCAAACCCGACCGCCCAAGCGTCACGATGGCCGTAAGAAGTCCCCGTCTTAAACGCCAACGCCTCCTGCAACGCGTTCTCCGGCGCGGGTGCACTGGCCAAAATATCCGCCACCTGCCACGCCGCTTCGGGCGACAACAAAACATCCCTTCTCCCCGCGTGCGGGGTGAGGGTTAGAGAGGAGGGGCTGGCCGTCAGTTCAACCGCCTCGCCCCCACGCGCCAGCCCGGCATACAGCGTCACCAGATCATGCAAACTCAACCCCAACCCGCCCAGCGCAATCGCCAGCCCCGGCGCATCGCCCCCCGGCAAGCGCGCCTTAACCCCCGCGCGCCGCATCCGCGAGACCAACCGCGCCGTACCTATCGCATCCAACACAGCCACCGCCGGAATATTCAACGACAGTTGCAGCGCCTTACGGATCGTCACCGTGCCATGATATTGCCTGTCAAAATTCTGCGGCGCATAGCGCCCGAACCGCATGGGCCGATCATCAATCAGCGTTTCTGGATGCCCCGCCCCCTGCTCGAACGCCAGCCCGTAGATCAGCGGTTTCAGCGTTGATCCGGGCGAGCGGACGGCGCGGCTCATATCCACATACCCGCCCCGCGCGGTATCATGCAAATCCGCCGAGCCTACCTGCGCCAGTATCTCGCCCGTCTGATGGTCCGCCACAATAGCGGCCGCTGAAATCCGCGCCCCCAGCGACCGCGCACGCGCCTTCAACAACGCCTCCAACTTACCCTGCAACCCCGCATCCAGCGTCGTGCGAACCGCCCCCACACCGCGCAGCCGATCCGCCACATGCGGGGCAAGTTGCGCAAATGCCAGCCGCCGCTCCGGCACAGCCTCCGTCTTCGCCGCCGCCGCATCATTCGGGTCGAGCGCCCCCGCCAGAACCGCGCGATCCAACACCCGGTCCCGCGCCGCACGCGCCCGTGCGGGAAAACGGTCAGGCCGCCGTCCCTCAGGCGATTGCGGCAGCGCCACCAACAACGCCGCCTCCGCTTGGGTCAGGCGTCGCGGCTCCTTGCCGAAGTAACTCAGGCTCGCCGCACGCACGCCTTCGATATTCCCACCGAACGGCGCGAGCGCGAGATAAAGCCGCAAAATTTCAGATTTATCGAGCGCACGCTCCAACGCCAGCGCCACCCGCATTTGCCGCAGCTTACCTTTAAACGACCGTGTCGGCGTCTCCTCCAACAGCCGCGCCACCTGCATCGTCAGCGTCGATCCGCCCGATACAATCCGCCCCGCCTTCACCGAAGACCAAACCGCCCGGGCCATCGCAAGGGCATCTACCCCGGCGTGGTCCCAAAACCGCTTGTCCTCATAGGCGAACAGCAGATCAAGATACCCCCGATCCACCGTATCCCCGCGCACAGGCAACCGCCACAGCCCGTTTTCCACCTGATACGCCCGCAACAAGACCCCGTTACGATCCAGCACCGTGGCCGAAGTCGCAGGCGAAAGGGACGGCAACTCCGTCCCCGCCACCCACCTGTCGGCGGCAAAAATCGAAAGGACGAACAGAATCGCACCTGCAATCAGGGTGCGCTTCACCCGCCTGTCCGCTAAAACGCTCATACTCAATCTTGGAGCGACAAGAGCGGCTTTTCAATGGCCAAACACCAACGCACTCAATGCGAAAACAGCACCGGGACCGTCATCGTCTTTAAAATCTCCCGCGTGACACCACCGAAAATATACTCCCGCGCCCGCGAGTGCCCGTACCCTCCCATCACCAGCAAATCCGCCCCGTGATCGGTAATCCGCGACAGCAGATCGCTCGCAACCGTGGTTTCAGGCGGCGTTGCGGAATCAGCAACAACGGTGATGTCATGCCGGGCCAGCGTCGTCGCCAGTTCGGCCCCTTGCAGCGCAGTCATATCCTTCGCGGCGGCTTTTGACTTAACAGCATACAGCCGCACATCCTGCGCATTTAGCAGGAAAGGCATCGCGTCAAACACCGCCCGGCTGCTCTCGCGCGAACCATTCCAAGCCACAAACACATGCTTGCCGAAATCCGCGTGATCGCCCGCGTAAGGAACCATCAGAACGGGACGCCCCGTTTGCAAAATCACCCTGCCAACCGCTCCGAGACCTTGGCCCGAAGGGGTTCGCGAGTCCGGTTGCGGCAAAACCAGCAAGTCACAGCAGCGCGCGTGATCGATCACATCTTCATCAATATCGGGCACTTGCGACCAGATCGTCCGCCAATCAACGGTTACGCCGTATTGCCCGTCGGTCAAATACGCAAACCGCGTTTGCAGCGTATCAGCTAATTCTTTCGCGCGTTTCCTGACTTTTTCTTGGACATCGACTGGAAAATCAAAGCGATAGGCCGGATAGACTTCGGGGCTGGGTATCACATGCAGCCCGATGACATGACCACCGGACTCCGTGGCCACTTTCAGCGCCACAGGCACAACCCGATCCAATTCCTCAACCGAATTGGCGTGAACAAGAATGGTTTTGAAACTCATGACAAATCCCCTTTCGGATTCATCATGGCCATACGGTCAGCGCTTCACATTGACAGAGATCAAATTACCCGAACAGCAACTTACCCGTAATTCCCCTTCGCACGCTCTTTGGTCGGGTCAAAATGCGCAAAGCGGACCACGGTCGCGGGCAAGCGTTTTTGATGCCCGTCCAACTGCCCCACTTCCAGAGCCGTGCCAATCTCCGCATGGGTCACGTCCACCCGTGCCAGCGCGATAACCTTGCCCAAAATCGGTGACTTCATCGCCGAGGTAATCACCCCGACCTGTGCCTTGCCCAACCGCACACAATCACCATGTACGGGTACATTCCCGCCTTCAACATCCAACCCAACCAGCTTGTCACGCGGATGCGCTTTGCGACGCTCAATCGCGGCACGGCCAATGAAGTCATCCTCTTGCGTCTTCAACGGCACAGTAAATCCGATCCCCGCCTCAAACGGATCCGTCTGATCGGAAAAATCATACCCGCCAAAGATCAATCCGGCCTCAATCCGCACCATATTCAACGCGTCCAGCCCGAACGGGATCAACCCGTGCTCCTGCCCCGCGTCCCAAATCGCATCGAAAACCTCAACCGCATCGCGCGGATGGCAGAACACCTCATAGCCCAACTCGCCCGTATAGCCCGTGCGTGAGACGACAACAGCCGTCCCGTGCAACCCGCCAATCCGCGCGGGCGCGAAGCGGAACCATTCCAAATCGCTCATATCGGGCTGGTCGGGATTGGTCCAGAACACCGCCTCCATAATCTTACGGCTGTTCGGCCCTTGCACGGCGATATTGTGCAGCTGGTCGGTCGAGGACCGCACCCACGCTTGCAACCCGTGTTTTTCGGCTTGCTCACGCAACCACAAGCCGGAGGTATCGTTCCCCCCCACCCAACGGAACAGATCATCGCCCAGCCGGAACACCGTCCCGTCATCGATCATCCCGCCATGCTCGTAACACATCGCGGTGTAGACCACCCCGCCCACGGCCAGCTTTTTCATGTTCCGCGTGACGCACATTTGCAGCAGCTTTTCCGCGTCCGGCCCCGTCACCTCATATTTGCGCAGCGGCGACAGGTCCATGACCACCGCCTTCTCGCGACACGCCCAGTATTCGGCAATTGCCCCGTGACTGCGCATCTTATTCGCCAGCCAGTAGCCATTATACTCGATGAAATCGTCCGTATGGCGGGCAAAGCAGTCGTGGAACCCGGTCTTCTGCGTCTCGTTCATGTCACTCTCCACGCTGGCACGCCAGCCGATGGACCGTTTGAAAATTTCGTTCTCGCCGTAAACCCGCACCTGAATATCGGTCGGATCCCAGCCATTCGTCGCATCAATATCGCTGGGGCACGCCGTCGAGACGCAGGTGATATCGTCCAACGCTTGCAGCAGCAGATAGTCACCGGGCCGCGTCCAAGGGTCATCGCTCGAAATCTGATGATGATCGTCCAGCGCCGTGTTGAAAAAGAAGTTCAGCGCGGGCCAGCTTGAGCGCGGCTTCAACCCGAATTGCGCCGTCGTCGCGTTGATATTGTCGGTACAGTTCACATGCCCCGGATAGCCCGCATCCTCGTAAGATCGCGCGGTACAGGCGGCCCCGAAAGTATCGTGCCGCATCACCGTATCGCGCATCATCTCGACCAGCGGATCATGGTCCACAGTCCAGTATTTCGACAGAATTCCGGGCTGCGGATACAAGCTGCCATTCATACTGCGCGAGGTGGTCGGGTCAATCTCATGCTCGATCCCCGCATCCAGCTTCCGCTGCGAGAACGCCTGAAAATCCGAGCATTCGCGCCCCTGCACGTCGATAATTTGTATCCACTGGCCCTTTTTGACCTGATACGCATGGGCGCGCCCCGGGCCGATATTCACATCCATCAGCGTATCGGCCAGCGGATCCGGCGGGGCCAGCCGCTCCTTGCCAGTCTTGCGCTTCGCACGCTTGATATAAACGGTCAAACCGGTTGGCGTGTTTTGCTCATGCGGCGACATCGGCGCACCGGGCGCACAGACGATCAGCGCCCCGTCACAGCGCGCGGAAAACGTCTCCATATCCCCCGCCCGCGAGCCATCCCCGAAAACCCGCACCGCCTGAGCGCGGCCAATATCCAGCCCCTTATCGCTCAGCGCAGCCCGCATCTTTGTCGCCGTCCGCGCATCACCGTCCAGCAAGGCTTGCAATCCGGCGGGCGC
>CALFAK010000081.1 GCA_937948985.1 uncultured Neomegalonema sp.
TGTCGGCAAGCGGGCTGCGGGTTGATCGGCGGCGAAACGGCAGAGATGCCGGGGCTTTATGCGAAGGGGGATTACGATCTTGCCGGGTTCTCTGTTGGCGCGGTCGAGCGGGATGCTGTGCTGCCACGGGCGGCGCAAGCGGGGGATGTCCTTTTGGGGCTGGCCTCGTCGGGGCCGCACTCGAACGGGTATTCGCTGATCCGCAAGGTTGTCGGCATGGCTGGTTTGGCTTGGGATAACCGCGCGCCGTTTGCGGAGGGCACGGTGGCCGAAGCACTTCTGACGCCAACGCGGATTTATATCAAGGCCGGGATGGCGGTGCTGGACATCGCCGGATTGCGCGGTTTTGCACATATCACGGGCGGCGGATTGACCGAGAACGTGCCGCGCATCCTGTCCGATGATCTGGCCGCACGGATTGATCCTGACAGCTGGGAGCGTCCCGCCGTGTTCGACTGGCTGGCATCGGCGGGCGGGATTGAGGAGGCGGAGATGCGGCGCGCCTTCAACTGCGGCATCGGCATGGTCGTCGTCGTCTCAGCTGCGGATGCGGATGTGGCGCGCGGGCGGCTGGAGGCGGCGGGCGAAACGGTCTCGGTGATCGGGCGTATTGAGGCGCGGGACGGGGATGCTGTTGTCTACGGGCCGCTCTGATGCGGGTGGCGGCGTTTGTTTCAGGGCGCGGCTCGAACATGATCGCGCTGGCCGAAGCCTGTGCGGAGGCCGGATTTCCGGCTGATATGGCGCTGGTATTCTCGAATGTGCCGGATGCGGGCGGACTGGAGCGGGCGTCCTCGCTGGGGATTGCCACGGCGGCGCTGTCGCATCGGGATTTCGGCAAAGACCGCGAGGCGCATGAGCGCGGGATCGATAAAATCATGCACGAACATGAGATCGATCTGATATGCCTCGCCGGATATATGCGCCTGCTGACGCCGTGGTTTGTGGAGACGTGGCGCGACCGGATGATTAACATCCACCCTTCCCTACTGCCCGCGTTCAAAGGGCTTGAAACACATGAGCGAGTGCTTGCGGAGGGGGCGAAATGGCACGGATGCTCGGTGCATTTCGTGCGGCCCGCGATGGATGAGGGGCCGATTGTGGCCCAAGCCGCTGTACCCGTTGCCGCCGATGATGATGCGGACACACTGGCCGCGCGGGTTCTGACGGCGGAGCATCAACTTTATCCTCATGCGCTGCGGCTGGTGGCGAGCGGAGCCGTGCGGGTTGAGGGTGAGCGGGTCGTGGCGCAGGGCAGCACTTTGCCGGAGATCGCCTATAATCCGCCATTGAAGGAATAAGCGATGCATATTTGGATGCGTGATGAGGCGCGGGACACAGAGCGCCGTGCGCCGTTGGTGCCGGATGATGCGGCCACGCTGATCGCAGCAGGGACACAGGTTTCGGTCGAGCGCAGTGAAAAGCGGATTTTCAGCGATGATGCTTATACGGCGGCGGGTTGTAGCCTGGTCGATGCGGGCAGTTGGACAGATGCCCCCACAGGCGCGCTGGTGTTGGGAGTCAAAGAACTGCCCGCACAGCCGGATACCCTGCACGGTCATTTTGCTCATTTTGCACATCTTTATAAGGATCAACGCGGCTGGCGGGATGAGATTGCGCGGTTCGGGCGTGGCGGGGCGACGCTGTATGATCTGGAATATCTGACCGACACGCGGGGCGTACGGGTGGCCGCTTTCGGATACTGGGCCGGATGGCTTGGCGCGGCGATTGGCCTGTCGGGATGGCTGTCGGCGCAGCGGGGCGCGGCATTAGCGGGCGTTGCGGCGCAGGAGACACGGGAGGGGTTTCTCGTCCCGATCCGCGCCATGCTGGCGCAAGGCGATGCGCCGCGTGCTTTGGTGGTCGGGGCGCTTGGGCGATCCGGACAAGGGGCGTGTGATCTGTTCACAGCGTGCGGGATTGAGCCGACGCGCTGGGATCAGGCCGAAACACGCGATCTGGACCGCCCTGCCCTGCTCGCGCATGATTTATTGGTGAGTTGCGTGTTGTTGCGCGGTCCGGGCCTGTTGCTGGCGACAAAGGAGGCACTTTCGGACGCGGGCGCTCGATTGAGCATGATTTCAGATGTGGCGTGTGATCCGTTGTCAGATTTTAATCCGCTGCCCGTTTACGACGTGCCGACCGGCTGGGATACGCCGTTTATCGAGGTTGCGCAGCGTGAGAGCGCGACGGTTCACCTGACCGCCATCGATAATTTGCCGTCCCTGCTGCCCAAGGAAGCATCGGAGGATTTTTCGCGGTCGCTGACGCCCGTATTGGGTGCTTTTTCCGAAGGCACGCCGTGGCGGAACGCGGAACGGGATTTTAAAGCGGCATTGCAGCGCGCGGGTTTGTGAAAAGAATTGGGATAATTTCGTTGGCCCCACTCATTCGCCGGGACTCGATCCGATGTCTGTATAAGTATCGAAAATCAACTTAACTTTGACAGGCTCCGCACCTGCAACGCAGCATTACGCGCGGGTACAGGTGTTCAACTTTTGACACCCGCACGACACATGACGCGGTCTGGATAATGCGGTTTTTTGCGCACTGCCGCGTGCATTATGCGGGCAAAGCGTCAGTGTGCCACGAGAGCAAATGCCGCCAAAATCACCATTGCGCTTGAATTCCCGCGCCCAAACCTTAAACCAAGCCCATGACACTTCGCACCCGCAAGCTGCTCGGCAGCATCGTTTTAATGCTTTGGATGATCACCTTTTCGCTGCTGGCGATGGCGGTGATCGGAAAAATGCCCGCGCGACCGCACTTCCTCTTGGAACTCATCATGTATGTTGTTTTGGGTTTTGCTTGGATATTGCCGTTAAAACCTGTGTTTATCTGGATGGGTAAGGGAAAATAGGGATATTGCCCCTATGGCTCAGAGCGCCTATCTAGCCCCGAGGAATTTTTGCTTAAGGACAGCCGATGACCGCGCTTGCATTTTTGATAAATTCGGTCGCCAGCATAATATGGTGGCTTATCCTGATCTATGTGGTGATGAGCTGGCTGGTCGGGTTTAACGTTATTAACCTTCAAAATCATATTGTTAGACAGATTTATTACGGCATCAATAATCTGGTCGAACCGATTTTGGCACCCATCAGGCGGATTTTGCCAACGGCGGGCGGCATTGATTTTTCGCCCATCGTGCTGCTGATCGGCATTGAGTTCTTACGCATCTTTATCGTCCGCGACATGCTCGGCGGATTTTAACGCCGTCACAGCTTCGCCCGATTTATGCGCGAAACGGGGAGAATGATGTTTTTCAGAGCAACAATCGTAACTCTGGGCCTGATTGGTGCGCCATTCATGGGGGCTTACGCTCAGGATTCCGGCACAAATGACTTTGGCATTTCTTTGAATCCCGGCGAAACGATCGTCACGGTTATCCCGATGCAACAACCGACGATCATTCAAATCCCGGTGGCACCCGTCGGGCAGACAGAAACTGTTACCATTGTTTCTGATCCTCCCTACGAGATTGATCGGGTGCGCGGTATTCCCAGAAACCGCGCGGGATGGACGGGCGATGACAGTGCACCCGCCGCCATTGCCTGTTTTCCCAAAGGTGTTTGCAGCCACCTGAACCAGTAAGCTACTGATCTTCAGGGCATTTCAGCGCGTCGAACTGCGCCTTCGCTTCCGCGATTTCTTTGAGATCATAGGCATCTTCATAGCCCGAAACCGTACCATCGGCACGCGGTGCGGAGAAATACTCGACGGAAATCAGATTACCCGTAACAACGACCGTTGTGGTCGCGCCATCTTTACAGACGCGCTCCGCAAGAACACGGCGTTCGGTCGCTTCAGGCTGTTGCTGTTGTGCGAGGGCAGCGCCCGCTGATAGTGTGAATGCCACAGCAGCGAAGAAAATCGTTTTCATATCTATCACTTAGTTCTGTTTGTACCGGATAACGGAATCGTGCGTAGCAGTTAGCAATAAACGGACCGGAATGCCCATAAAAACCTCTCAAAATGACAATCCGAATATTACGCTGGTGGGCGGCGCCGCGTTTGAGCGCAATGATCTGATTACCGCCATCTCCCACGCTCCCTATGTTGTGGCTGCGGATAGCGGTGCGGACCGTGCGTTAGCAGCCGGTGTGGTACCACGTAAGGTGATTGGCGATATGGACTCGCGCACGGCAGCATTACCATCGGGGGTGGACGTTTTTCTGGTTGAAGAACAAGACAGCACGGATTTCGAGAAATGCTTGCGCCTTACGGATGCGCCCCTGACAATCGGGTGCGGCTTTCTGGGTGGCCGGTTGGATCACAGCCTCGCGGCGCTGCACGCCTTGATTTCGGGGGCCGGGCGGCGGGTCATTCTGATCGGTGAAGAGGATATCGTTTTCGCATCGCCTCTGAATTGGGAGATTCAGCTCGATATCGGGACGCGGATTTCTTTTTTTCCGATACATCCCTGCAAGGCAAAGCGGTCAAGCGGTCTGCGCTGGCCGATTGACGGGCTTGAATTCGAGGCGGGCCACATGATCGGGACTTCTAATATGGCTGAGAGAAGTACCGTCAGAGCCGATTTCGAGAACCGTGGCTGTGTGACAATTCTTCCCAAAAGCTGGCTCGCAGCTGCCGTTATCAGCCTAACAGCAAGTGAATAGACTTGCATTTACACGGCTTTGACCTCAGAACACATAATGAACATGATGGCGGGGGTTAGATGAGCGACGGAGAAAGCGAAACTCTGTTTTCGCAAGCGGGGGCGAAAACACAGGAACCCGAAGGCGCATTCTCGGAAGATCAGCGCGTTGCCTATGATCGCGCCTGCGCATTCATCGCCCAAGGCGGGCTGACCCTTGGCGGCGTGCCGACAGATGCGATGGGTGATCGGGAAGAAATCGATTCCGATATGGGGCGGGTCTTCGCAATTTTGGGGAAGGCCGGTTCCGGTAAAACGCGTATCCTTGCCCAATTAGGGCGCGAGATTGATGATGCGGGAGCAGAGCAGATTAATCCTGAGCGACTGGCGCACCGCTCCGGTAAGCTGACATACGCCATCGTCGCACCGACTAACAAAGCGGCAAGCGTGCTGCGCAATCGCGGGGTTGATGCGACTACAATTCACCGGATTATCTATACGCCTGTCTATGACCCCGAATTCGAGAAAATCGCTGAATGGCTGGAAGATGGCGGCAAGGGCAAACGGCCGGAGCACCCGAGCCTGAGCGAAACGGCGCTCGACCGGGCGCTAGAGTTTTTTCTGGAGAACGGCTCAGTTCCGGGTGCATTAGCAAGTGCAGGGCTGCGCGGGACGGAATTTATCAATGGCTGGACCCGGCGTGAGGACTCAATTGATTACGGTCTTGTTGACGAGTCGTCGATGCTGGATGACAAACAGCTTGAAGATTTGCGCAAGGTCTTCAAAACGCTAATCCTGTTTGGTGATCCCGCCCAACTGGCACCTGTGGGTCAGTCGAATAAAATGGCCTTCGACATGCTGCCCGATGAATCAAAGGTGCAATTGCATCAGGTGCATCGTCAGGCTGCGGGCAATCCGATTGTGGAGTTGGCGTATGCTCTGGCCGACCCGGATGTGGATTTTGAGGCTTTCGAGCGTTTGATCCATGAGAAAGCTGAAAACGACCCGCGTATTGTGGTTTCCCCGCGCGCTGACCCCATGCTGATGGCACGTTCACCGATGCTGGTTTGGCGTAATGCGACGCGTATAAGGTTGATATGGGCGTTTCGGACGGTCTTTGACGTGCCGGAGACGGGGCTGGTCCCCGGCGAACCGTTAATCTGTGATGGTGCCGAAATTCCGCTGAAAAACCGGAAAAAACGAATCGCTCTTGAGCAAGCCGGGTTAATCAAGGGTGCGCAGGTGTTCTATCTTGGACCAGGTAAGCGACCGGGATTTGCTAAACTTCACGTTGCAGGCGCATCTGATCCAAATCTCAGTGCCGCATCGATCATTCAAATTGAGCGCGGAAATGATGCCGAACCCATCATACCTTTAGCCGCAAGAATGGGCGCTGTTTTCGTTCACGGTGCCGCATGTACGATACATAAAGCGCAGGGTTCACAATGGCGTGAAGTGCAGGTTTTCGCGCCTGACCTATATGCCGCAGCGCGATCGAATCGAATGGAAAACAACCTACCGCTGTGGAAACGATTGGCCTATGTCTCAATAACGCGAGCGCAAGAACGGTTGATTTGGGTGACCCGTTACTCAATGAAAAAACCGGATAACGCAATAAGTTGCAATTATTAACAGCTTAGAAAAGCAAACACTTAGCTTGACTTAACGTCTAAACTGATTAGTCCCTATGCTGACATTTCACTTAAGCAGTGAGTGCGATAAAGAAAATTTTTTTGATATTACAAGTATCAAAATGGTAGGTAGGGAACGCATATAATGGAAATGCGGACAGTTCGCAGAGCGCTTACAGTACGTCCTAGTGAGAAATTGGTTCTCAGTTTTTTGCGGAGACGCGGGAACCTGTCCAAAGCGCAACTTGCGCGTCTCTCCAGTATGAGTGCTCAGGGTGTTTCGGTTATCGTTGACCGACTGTTGGACCTTCAGCTTGTCAAAAAGGGCGCAAAACAGCGCGGCAAGGTGGGACAACCGTCCACACCGCTGATACTGAATCCTGAGGGTGCCTATTCCATCGGTTTCTTCATTGGTCGCGTCAGCAGTAAGGTCGCTCTTTCCAATTTTGCAGGTACAGTCATTGATGAACGCACCCTCGAATACACGGATACATCTGATCCTGAGCTACAAGAAAAGCTGTATCAGGCCGCACTCAGCCTGTCTGCGACGCTAACCCATCAGCAAATGCAGCGTTTCGTGGGTATCGGGATCGCCGCTGCTGAAGCTGACATCGATTTATTCAATGAAAACCAACTGAACGGCGGGCGCGATAGTAACGCGCAACCCGTATTGTCCAAGCGCTTAAGCGATCATCTGAATGTACCCTGCTATTGCGTTAACGATATCCGCGCAGCGTGTCTTGCTGAACTGACGCTTGGTCTTGCGCGCGGCAAATCGAATACGCTGTATTTCAACATCGGCCATTGGTTGGGATCAGGGATTATCCTTGAGGGCAAGTTGTTTGGCCAGGAAGATCAGCTCTCCAGTGATTTGCATGGGCTGCGCGTGCCGGGGATCCAATCAGATCGCACTGACATACGGTTGATTGACCTCGCATCAATCGGATATTTGGACGAGGCGCTGCAGCGCGCCGGACATGATCCAAGTGAACAGCTGTCCCGTGAATATGCCGAGAGCCGCGATTTGTACGAAGCGTGGCGCAAAGACGCGGTAGCCGGACTGTCGACGGCAATTCATAGTGCTTGTGCGACGATCCGTTTTGACCGGATCATCGTTGACAGCAAGCTGACAGATTCTTCGCTCGAACAATTTGTGGCGGAGTTGAACGCGAAAGTTGTTGAGGACTCGCTGCCTGAGGCGCGGATACCTGCGGTTAGCTTTGGCACGTTCCAAGGCGATGCCAGGGCGTTCGGTGCCGCGATGGTGCCGATGTTCAAAGCGTTTGATGCGGAAGATGAAGCGCGGTCGTCGGGTGCGCGTGAGGCCGTCGCTTAAAAGCGGCGCCTGGCGCCTACCCTTACGACACCGGCTTAATCGTCTGCATGGCGCTACAGCACAGTTGATTTGGTCGGGTTGTTGCTGTCGACTTTGATGTCCAGAACATCGCCAACGTTGAGCAGCGCAGCTTCTTGTGGACGGCGTTGCGCGCTGCCCTCGTGCACACCATTGCCGTCCGGTGCGTAGTAGATATACGAAATCCGCATCTGATCAGACAGAAGATGATCTTCAAAATCAGGGCGTTTGAGAAGTTGTTGGGCGCGCTCGCATGGCAGAGCCTCGGTCCGGGTGACCCGACCATTGTTATTATTTACGAGGCGGCATTCGCGCGCGACGGCGGTGATGCGGGCCTTTACTTCAAAAAATGCGGGCGCAGCGGCGGTTTTACCGCCACCTAAAAACGATGATAAACCGGCGGTGGCCGGAGGAGTTGCGGCGGCATGGGCGCCGGCCGGGGTTTGCCCCAACACGCCCTGAACCATTCCGACAGCAGGCCCGCCCGTGGCAACCTGATGCGCCCCGCCCAGAAATACTCCCGTGACAGCAACACGTCCCAAAATACGCCCGATAATTTCGCTGAAGAAACCGCCCATGCTTTACTCTCCCCACAGTGTTTTGATGAGAAGAGAGTAAGCGAAAAAAGGGATGGATGATTTAACGTCGCGACAAATGGGCGCGGTTTTTTGGCGCGAATTTTATCTGAATTTGATGGATTGCGCCTGCACGATAAATCCGGTTTCCACATCGGCCCGAAATGCTCTAAACACCCCGCAAAGCGATGCCTCCACACAGCACCAGTGAGACCGATTATGCCGATGGAAAAGACATTCGACGCACGCGAGGCCGAGCCGCGCATTTATGCGGATTGGGAATCGAAAGGCTGTTTCAAGGCGGGCGCGAATGCCAAACCGGGGGCCGAAACGTTTTCGATCGTGATCCCGCCGCCCAATGTTACGGGCAGCTTGCATATGGGCCACGCCCTGAACAACACGCTGCAAGATGTGCTGACCCGCTGGCACAGGATGCGCGGGTTTGACACGCTGTGGCAGCCGGGGACGGACCACGCAGGGATTGCCACGCAGATGGTGGTCGAGCGCAAGTTAAACGATGAAGGCAAAAAGCGGACGGATTTCAGCCGTGAGGATTTCATCGCCGAAATCTGGAAGTGGAAAGAGGAATCCGGCGGCACGATCCTCAACCAGCTCAAACGCCTCGGCGCGTCCTGTGATTGGGAGCGTGAGCGGTTTACGATGGATGAGGGGCTGAGTGCAGCCGTCCGCAAAACCTTTGTCGAGATGTACAACAAAGATTTGATTTACAAGGGAAAGCGCCTTGTGAACTGGGATCCGCATTTCGAGACAGCGATCTCGGACCTT
Source organism: uncultured Neomegalonema sp. (assembly GCA_937948985.1). Lineage (GTDB taxonomy): Bacteria > Pseudomonadota > Alphaproteobacteria > Rhodobacterales > Rhodobacteraceae > JAHDDY01. Next base: position 8,944 of record CALFAK010000081.1, read on the forward strand.
GAGGTCGAAAACATCGAAATGCCCGGGCATATGTGGCACTTCAAGTACCCGCTGGCGGATGGCGCAACCTATGAATATGTCGAGAAAGACGAGGACGGCAACGTCACCCTGCGCGAGACGCGGGATTATATCTCGATTGCGACGACGCGGCCCGAGACGATGCTGGGCGACGGCGCGGTTGCTGTGCATCCTGACGATGAACGCTATGCCCCGATTGTCGGCAAACTGTGCGAGATTCCGGTCGGGCCGAAAGAACACCGCCGCCTGATCCCGATCATCACCGACGAATATCCCGACCCCGACTTCGGATCCGGCGCGGTTAAGATCACCGGGGCGCATGATTTCAACGATTATCAGGTCGCCAAGCGCGGCAATATCCCGATGTATTCGCTCATGGACACCAAGGGCGCAATGCGCGCCGACGGCAAACCCTACGCCGAAGAAGCCGCCATCGCGCAGGCCATCGCCAATGGTGAACGTGAGTTTGACGAGAACATGGTCGCAGCGATGAACCTTGTCCCGGATGAATATCGCGGCTTGGATCGTTTCGAGGCGCGGGCGCGGGTTGTTGCGGATATTACGGCTGAGGGTCTGGCGGTGATGGTCCCGAATCTCGTCATTCCGGACGCCGAAGGCGAGCCGGAATCTCAAGAAACCGATGAGATCCCCGGTCAAGCCGGGGATGACAGCGCTCCTGCTATGATCCCCCTCATCGACTCCAAACCCATCATGCAGCCCTTCGGCGACCGCTCGAAAGTGGTCATTGAGCCGATGCTGACCGATCAGTGGTTCGTCGACGCCCATACCCTCGCCCAACCCGCGATTGAGGCGGTGCGCAACGGCGACACGAAGATCGTGCCCAAGCAGTGGGAGAACACCTATTTCCGTTGGCTGGAGGACATTCAGCCGTGGTGCATCTCCCGCCAGCTGTGGTGGGGGCATCAGGTTCCGGTTTGGTATGACGAGGACGAGAACGCCTATTGCGCGGAGAATGAAGAAGCCGCCGTTGCACTCTCCGGCGGCAAATCTCTGACCCGCGACCCCGACGTTCTCGACACATGGTTCTCCTCCGCCCTCTGGCCCTTCTCGACGATGGGCTGGCCGGAGGAAACGCCGGAACTCGCTAAATATTACCCGACCAGCGTTCTGATTACCGGCTTTGACATCATCTTCTTCTGGGTCGCCCGCATGATGATGGCGGGGTTGGAGTTTATGAAGGACGACAACGGCAAGCCCGAAATTCCGTTTCACGATGTTTATGTCCACGCCCTCGTCCGTGACGAGAAGGGGGCGAAGATGTCCAAATCCGTCGGCAACGTGATTGATCCGCTCGACCTGATCGACGGAATCGACGCGGATGGTCTGGTGAAAAAGCGGACCACGGGCCTCAACCGCCCCGAAGACGCGCCGAAAATCGCCAAGCAAACACGCGCCGAATACCCTGACGGGTTCGAGGCGTTCGGAGCCGATGCGCTGCGCTTTACGTTGACCTCAATGGCCGCGATGGGGCGGGACATCAAGCTGTCTGTCGAGCGGATCAAGGGCTACCGCAACTTCGGCACAAAACTCTGGAACGCGGCCCGTTTCGCCGAGTTCAACGCTTGCGAGCGCGACCCAGATTTCGACCCCGCAGCCGCAACCCAGACCGTCAACAAATGGATCATCGGCGAGACAGCCAAAACCCGCGAAGCCTATGACGAGGCGCTGTCGAATTACCGCTTCAACGACGTGGCCAGCACGATCTACGCCCATGTCTACTTCCTATGCGATTGGTATGTGGAGTTCTCCAAACCGCTGCTGTCGGGGGAAGACGGTGCGGAGAAAGCCGAGACCAAGGCCACAGTCGTCTGGGCGATTGACCAATGCCTGCTGATGCTGCACCCGATCATGCCCTTCATTACCGAGGAGTTGTGGCAGGTTACGGGCGGCAAGGGCGTGCTGATGCACACCGACTGGCCGACCTATACCCATGCCGATCTCTGCGATGCGGAGGCGGAGGCCGAGATGCGCTGGACCATCAGCCTGATCGAGGCCATCCGCTCGGTTCGTGCCGAGATGAATGTCCCTGCGGGCGCGAAGATCGAAATGCTGCTCACCGATTTCGACATGGAAGCCGCACAACGCCTGCTGCGCCAAAGCGCGTTGATCAGCAAAATGGCGCGGTTGTCGGAGGCGGCAGTCGGCAACGAAGCGCCAGCCGGGTCCATCGTTACAGCGGTTGAGGGGGCCACGGTCAACCTGCCACTGGCCGATGTGATCGACGTGACGGTCGAGAAAACGCGCCTTACGAAAGCGCTGGGTAAGCTGGAAAAGGAAATCGGCGGCCTGTCCGGTAAGCTGTCGAACGAGAAGTTCCTCGCCAAAGCCCCTGCGGATGTGGTCGAGGAGCAAAAAGAGCGACTCGCGGCGGCGCAAGCGGAGAAGGATAAGCTGCAAGCAGCGGTCGGGCGGTTGGAAGCGATGGGGTAAATTTACGCGCTATCCGCACAAATTCGCCGATAAGGTGAATAATTTGACTATGTAGCCACCTATAGCCGTAAGAGCATGTCTTTTGACATGTAAACTATCCTTTTACAGATTTCTAAAATTGCAGTTTCGATTACCTGTGTATAGTAAACAATGACGGCAGGGTGAAGCCGACTATCGGGAATGCGCGCAAAGGGCATTCTTAAATGTTTGAGGGAACTGTGCCGTGACTGTCGTCGCCTTTGAGGACAAGCTGATTGAAAAGCGCATTGCCGAGGCAATTACCGCTGATGAAGCGGGTGATTTACACCGCGCGCTATCGATTGTGAAAGACGTGATCCGCCGCCGTCCTGATGAAGCGCGGGCGAATGCTTTGGCGGCTGTTTTCTCTGCAATGCTCGACCGTTATCGGCAAGCATTGATATACGCCAGCAAGGCGTTGAGTTGTGAAGGTGTGGACAGCGAGATTGCTTACTGGGCGGCGGTGTCGCGGCATATCTGTGGCGCGCAGCAGCTTGCTTTGGAAGCATTGGACCTTGCATTGGCGCTCGACCCTCACGATTTACAGGCACAACAGCTTGCGCAACGATGCCGCGAGCAAACAGCCTGAGGATTATCGTTATGGATGACGCGACCAGAATTGAGCTTGAAGCCGCCGCTTTCCGCCGCTTGCGTGATCACTTGCGTACCCGCACCGACGTGCAAAACATCGACATGATGAATGATACAGGGTTCTGCCGGAATTGCCTGAGCCGTTGGTATGATGAGGCCGGAGCCGAGCGTGGGATTGAGATCGGCAAAGACGCCGCGCGTGAGATTGTTTACGGGATGCCCTTCGCCGAATGGCGCGAGAAGTATCAGACCGAGGCAACGGCTGAACAGAAAGCCGCGTTCGCCAAGGCCAGTCACGACTGATACCGACGGCCCTTGAAGATTGATCGTTACGAGCGCTTCCTGCCCCGCATTTAGCGCGGGGAAGGGAATGATTCTATAAGTTACGACGGAAGCATTGGTACAACATTTAAGGGTTCAATACCCTGAGCGGTGCGCCGCTTGCCCATGCGGCCACATCCTCGACCGTCTGCGTATAGAAAATCCGCAAGGTTTGCTCGGTCACATAAGCCGTGTGGGGGGTCAGGATGAGTTTGCCGTTGTCGATCAGGTCGGTGTCGCGCATTGAGTGATCCGGGGCGACAGGTTCGGAGTCATAAACATCCAACGCCGCCGCGCCCAATTGCCCCGCCCGCAACGCGCGCAGCACGGCGGAGGTCTTGACGATTGGCCCGCGTGAGGTGTTCACAAGCACAGCATCAGTCTTCATCACGGACAGCGCATCCGCATCAATCAGTCCCGTTGAGCGATCCGAAAGCAGCAGGTGGATTGATGCGACATCGGCTTCTGCCAGCAGGTTATGCAGGCTGACCGCACGTTCGACGCCCAGCTCTTCGCAGCGTTCCGGTGTCAGGTTTTGGCTCCACGCGATAATGCGCATTCCGAAAGGCCGGGCCAGTGCAGCCACTTGTGCGCCCTGCTTGCCCAGACCGATCAGGCCCAGCGTCAAGCCGTCGAGGTCGCGCCCTACCCCGCGTTGCCAGCCGCCATTTCGCATCGACAGCGCCTCGCGGAACAAGCCACCGGTAGCGGCCAATATCAGGCTCATAGTGTGATGGGCGGTGCTGGGGGCGCGGTTGGCGGTGCCACAGACGGGGATGCCGCGTGCTTTGGCGGCCTCAAGATCAATGGACAGATTGCGCATTCCGCTGGTGACGATCAGTTTCAGATTTGGCAGCGCGTTGATGACATCGCCGGGGAACGGGGTGCGTTCGCGCATGAGGCATATCACCTCAAACGGGCGCAATCGCTCGATCAACTGCGGGCCGCTGATGGTATCGGTGAAGACGGTAATATCGCCGTTGAGCGAATTCCAATCCGCAAGAGACAGAGCAACCTCTTGATAATCATCGAGTATTGCAATTTTCATGGTTCTCTCCCCCGTACCAGCCGCGCCACAATCGGTGCGCCCGTGATGACCAGTATTATCCGTACAAGATGATGTGTCACGACAAACGCGAGATCAGCGCCCGCAACGATGCTCAAGACAGCCATTTCCGCCTGTCCCCCCGGCGCGAAGGCGAGGAATGCTTCGATGGGCGGGGCGAATCCTGCGAAGGCGACCGCTTCGGCGAAAATCAGCGCGATGACGCCGAGGATCAGGCAAAATGCCCCGCCCGCCAACACATCACGCCGCAGCTCGTCCCATGTGACGCCTGAGTATTTCTCGCCAATGCTGATGCCGATGAAGAACTGCGCCGCGAGGATCAATTCGGCGGGCGGGCGGTGCGTAATGATGCCGGACAGCGAAAGCGCCGCAGTGACGATTAACGGCCCCAGAATTGACGCGCCGAACAGGCCGATGCGCTCGCCAATCTTCCAACCGCCAATGCCGCAAGCGACCATCAGCAGCAGTTCGGGGATCGGGATTTCCGACGCGGGTGCGCCAACCGGGTTGGTCAACGGCACGCCCCAGACTTGGGTTAGCAAAATCGGTGCGAGCGAGACGATCACCAGAACCCGCGTCGCATGGATCAGCGAGAGCGCACGGACATCCGCGCCCGCCTCCTCGCCAAAAATCAGCATATCCTGCAAACCGCCCGGCATGGCCGCATAATAAGCCGTGGGATGGTTAAAACCGCAAACGCGCTTGAAGAACGGATACCCGAAGGCGCCAATCAGCAGAATAAAAAAAGGGACCAATGCCACAGAATAGGCCATTTCCGGCAAGCGGTGGACGAGATCAGGGGTTATGGATGCCCCGACCGCGACGCCCAAGACCGTCCTGAACGCAACACCCACTTTTCCCGTGCCCGCCAGCGGAACCCGCACAAGTGCAGCCAGAAGACAAGCGAATAGCGGGCCGAGCAGGAAAGGAAGCGGGAGGCCCAGCAATGTGAAACTCGTGGTCCCTGCAAAGCCAAGGGCCAACGTTATGGCGAGGTTTCTCAAAGACAAAGACATACTTCTGAGTGCCGCGAAGCCCGGCATTGCACAATAGGAAATTGCGCAAATTTAGAGGGTGGTTGAACATACCGTCACTTTGAAACGATAATAGAGGTTTCAAATACGGATCATTTGAGTTCATGTTTTTGTGAACTGTGCCAGCCGATATTGAAAACCTTATGTTCCCGATTACATCGCGTAAATAATCAGCACGAAAGGAGCATGTTATGAAGTCTACGATTCTCACAGTCGCGGCAATCGCACTCGGCAGCAGTGCGGCGTTTGCTGAGGATAAAGCAGTAATGGTGGATAGCGGTACTCAGTCAGAGATTACATCTCAGAGCTTTGAGGCGGCGAGCGCGCGTACTACGCAGCAATTCACGTTTGACTTGGATAATACATCCGGCTCTTCGGTAACAGCGCTGCCGGCAGGGGCGGCGGATTATGAAATCGGCCGTCCGGGTGAGGCGGCGACCGTGAATTCTTTCACTTTTGACCTGAATTAAGAGTCAATAGCCCGGCAGCGCCGCGATGAATTGCTGCCGGGGGTTTCACTTAAAGAGCTATTCGGCTTTCTTATGCGCGCTGTGATCGGTTGCATCTGCCGAATTACGTTTCGAGACATTAAACACCACCGGCACTTCACCAGCTTTCTCGAACACCAGTGTTGCGGATAACTCTGTTCCGTCTTTGAATGGTGCTTTGAGGTCCATAAACATCACATGCAGGCCGCCCGGTTGTAATGTTACAGAGCCGCCAGCAGGGATTTCGACGCCCTTATCCTGAAAGATCATTTTCATGATGCCGCTGACCATGTTCGATTCATGGATCGCGTTGCGGGAAAAGTCGGTCTTCACATCGATCAGACGATCCGCCTCGTCACCATTGTTGGTAATCGTCATATAGCCAGCTCCCGCGCGCGCGGTTGGGGGTGTTGCAAAACTGTACGGGTGATCGATTGTCAGGCCGCCCGCCTTGAAATCATGGGCCATGAGAGGGGAGACGGCAAAGCCGATGGCAAGGCTGAGTGCCGCTGTGAGGGAAGCAGTTTTCATTTCTTGTATCCTGTCATCATGCGCAAGGGCGCAATTCTGGAATGTAAGTGACTTCAGACAGGGTACATCGGTGGCGCACGGGGGAGCGTGGCACGGGGTTGGGGATTGAGAGCAATTGTCGTTCCCTCAATGCGCAGAGTAATGACGGTTGTGATGCGTTGCGGATCACAGGTGCAAGGGTGCGGCGCGCTGCCGGTTGCAGGCAGTTTACAGAGTGCACAAAACTCTGCCGCCATATCGCCGGGGGCGGGGTTATCGGAAGACGGCGCGCAGATTTCCCAAAAGCCCATCGCCGCATTTTCAACGGCGTTGAGGCGCGAAGATGATAAAGCGGATGGCAAAAGAAACGCCACCATCAAGAGGATGGTGAATGCGGGACGCATGAAGCGCGAAGTTATGCCTGTTAATACTTTCACTTGACCTGAGTAATCCGGTTTTCATCGCCAGTCAGCCCCCGAAACCGCGCTTTTTGACGCGGCAGAGGGCGGTGCCTGTCAGCGCTTCTTCGTGCGTTCCTCGCGAATTCGCTTTGCCAAACCGTCAGAGCGCGTTGTGCTGGCGCTTTGGTCATCAATGCCGCGATAGCGCTGCTGTTTCCAGGGATCGCCGTAATTGTGATAGCCAAGTTTTTCCCAGAAGCCTTTGATATCCCATTCTGACACCGTGAGGCCGCGTACCCATTTGGCGCTTTTCCAGAAATAGAGCTTTGGCACGACCAAGCGGGCCGGGCCGCCATGTTCTGTTGAAAGATCTTTGCCGTTATACTCCAACGCAATAAACGCCTGACCGCCCGTTAGGTCTTCCAGCGTGAGATTTGCGCTATAGTCACCGTCGGCGAACGCCTGAACATAGGCAGCTGCGGGCTGCACACCCGCCGCTTCAAACAATGTATCGAGCGACACGCCCCGCCATGTCGTATCCAACTTTGACCAACGTGTGACACAGTGGATATCGACGGTGAATTCTTGCATCGGCAGCGCGTTGAACGCTGCCCAATCGAACCGCAAGGGGGCATCGACCATACCGTCGACAACAAATGACCATTGCTCCTTGGGTGTGATCGAAGGTGTTCCCGCAGTTAGGACCGGAAATTTCTCCGTCACGATCTGCCCTGGCGGAATACGCCCGGTCGGGTCCGCTTGCCGGGCGTGTGGGGGGCGCGGGTCGAAGGGTTTATCGGTCATGAGTGGCACATCCGGGCTTGAAAGCTCATTCGTTTAATATAACGCGGATAACTCTAACAGTCTGCGGGAAAACGATTTTCATGCCAATATGCACTGTCACTCCAGCGAAGGCCGGAGTCCATTTTTCAGCATTCTGTGAATTTAAAAATTCTAAAAGGAAACAAAAAAGTATTTCCCAGATACTTAACTGTCAGCGATATTTGAAAAGATGGATTCCGGCCTTCGCCGGAATGACTCAGTAAACGCAATGCCATTCGTATGAAATCGCAACGCTTCAAATATCAATCAGATGGCACCTAACCCACAATCTCCGCATCGCTATAGCCTTGAAAATACAACGCGCTGCGCAAGCAGGTGTATGTAATGTGGTAAGGTGTCGCCTCGCGCAGCAGCGGTTTTGCCTGATAGGCAATGCCCAGCCCCGCCGCCGCGACCATCGGGCGGTCATTGGCACCGTCGCCGATGGCGAGGCAATCCGCGAGGTCAACGCCCTCCTCCGCCGCCGTTTCAAGCAGCAGCGCGCGTTTATAGGCGGAATCCACAATCGGCTTACGCGCCTTGCCCGTCAGCCGCCCGTCCGGACCGACTTCGAGATGGTTGGCGCGGTCGAGATCAAAGCCCAGCGCTTCACGCACCACGCCCGTCACACGGTCAAACCCGCCCGACACAAGCACACAGCGCGCGCCGTGGGTCTTCATGGTTTGCACCAATTCCCGCGCTCCCGTTGAATAGGTCAGACCACGCGCGACCTCATCAATCGCCGTCGCTTCCAACCCTGCCAGCATTGCCACCCGTTGGTCGAGTGCCGCTTCAAAATCCAATTCACCGCGCATGGCGCGTTCGGTGATGGCAGAGACGACATCGGCTTTGCCCAAAGCCGCCGCCAGCTCGTCAATTGTCTCGCCCACCACCATCGTCGCGTCCATATCCGCGCAGAGAACCCGCTTCCGGCGGCCTTCTTCGGGCAGCAATGCCACGTCAAGCTCCGGCAAAGCCTTGCGCAGCGCCTGACCCGCCGCCGCGAAATCGACCGGGCGACGTTCGATCATCTCGAAGATCAGCTCAACGGCCCGATCCGGTGAAAGGATCGCACCGGAAACAGCGGACAGGCCGAACGCTCCGGCGATATCCGCTGCGGTCTGCTCCACCCCGTCGGGGAGTGGAGCGCCGATGATGACGAGGGCGACCCGCATCAGTCGAACTTCAACGCAATGACGCGGTCGATATGCGTCAGCCCGCGCAACTCTGACACCACAGCTTCCGGCGCGGGACCATCCAGTCCGACCAGTGCTACCGCATCCGCGCCAGCCGATGAGCGGCCCAGGTGGAAGGTCGCAATGTTGATCCCCTCCCGCGCGCACAGCGAACCGACCGAACCGATCAGGCCGGGCTTGTCCTGGTTGGTGACGTAGATCATGTCGCCGAACAGATCCGTCTCAACCGCGATGCCTTTGACCTCAACCATGCGCGCCAGCTTGCCACCGACCAATGTGCCCTTGACCGCGCGGCACATGGAGTTGGTTTCGACCTCAACACTGATGAGCGTTTGATAGTCGCTGCGGGTTTCGGCCTTGGTGGAGGCGACTTCGATGTCGCGTTCTTTAGCCACCTCAAGCGCGTTGACCATATTAATGCTGTTCAGCTTTGTCCCCAGCACCGCTTGCACAGCCGTTTGAACCAGCGGCGGATGCGGCAGCGCGGCGGCCTCGCCCTCAAATGTCACTCGGATCGCGCGGATGCCGTCTTCGGTAACCTGCCCCGCGAAAGACGCCAGTTTGCGCACGAGGTCGAGATACGGGTCGAGCAGCTTCGCCTCCTCGGCGGTCAGCGACGGCGCGTTTAGCGCATTGGTGACGGCGCCATCGAGGAGGAAATCCGCCATTTGCTCGGCCACTTGCAGCGCGACTTTCTCTTGCGCTTCCGTCGTGGCCGCGCCCAGGTGCGGGGTGACGACGACGTTGGGATGGCCGAACAAGACGTTGTCCTTGGCAGGCTCCTCCGCGAACACATCGAACGCCGCGCCCGCGATATGGCCATTGTCCAACGCCACACGCAGCGCGCCCTCATCAACGATCCCGCCGCGCGCGCAATTGATGAGATACGCGCCCTTCTTCATCTTGTTGATCGCGGTTGCGTCGATCAAGCCCGCCGTGTCTTTGGTTTTGGGCACATGGATCGTCAGAAAATCAGCTTGCGAGAGAAGACCGTCGATATCGACTTTCTGGATGCCCATCCGCTCGGCGCGTTCCTCGGACAAGAACGGATCATAGGCGACAACCCGCATTTTCAGGCCCAACGCACGTTGGACAACGATTGTGCCGATATTGCCGACGCCGATGATGCCTAGCGTTTTGCCCGTGATCTCGGTCCCCATGAACTTGGACTTTTCCCACTTACCCGTGTGGGTCGAGGCATTGGCAAGCGGGATTTGACGGGCGACGGCGAACATCATCGCAATGGCGTGTTCGGCGGTGGTGATGGCGTTACCGAAAGGCGTGTTCATCACCACGACGCCCTTTTGCGTCGCGCGCGGGACATCAACATTGTCTACGCCAATGCCTGCACGCCCGACCACTTTGAGGTTTGTCGCGGCATCGAGGATTTCATCGGTGACTTTGGTGGACGAGCGGATGCACAGGCCGTCATACTGGCCGATGACGCCTTTCAGCTCTTCGGGGGTCAGCTTGGGGGTGACATCAACGTCGATACCACGCTCGCGGAAAATATCGGCAGCTTTGGACGACATCGCGTCGGAGATAAGCACTTTTGGGGTGGTCATGGTGTATTCCTGAAAATCATTATTTTTTACAAGCACATGCGTCATAGGAGCCAAGCCCGCTCTAAGCGATATCACCTTCGGACTTGTTCCCAAGGTCCAGTTCCGTCGGAAATGCTGAACTGGATTGCCGGAACAAGTCCGGCAATGACAGCTGGACAAATCAACTCAACGCCTTGGCCTCATGTACGAAGGGTGAGAAATTACGCGGCAACCGACTGATGCGAAGCCAGCGTTTGGGCGAACGCCCAGTCCAGCCACGGCAGAAGCGCCTCGATATCCCCGGTCTTGACAGTTCCGCCGCCCCAGATGCGGAAGGACGGCGGGGCGGAGCGGTAGCCTTCGATATCGTAAGCCACGCCTTCATCTGCCAGCAGGCCAAGCATCGACTTGATGAACGCCCGCTGCGCGGCTTCGTCCAACGCATCGAATACCGGATCGCTGACCGTCACACAAAGAGACGTGGTTGAGCGGGTTGCGGGGTCTTTCGCCATAAAATCGGCCCAAGGGGTGCGGGCGATCCACGCGGCGACGGCGTCAAAGTTGGCTTGGCTGCGGGCGATGAGTGTGGGCAGGCCACCGATGCCCTCTGCCCAGTTCAACGCGGCGAGGCAATCCTCGGTCGCGAGCAGGGAGGGGGTGTTCAGCGTTGCGCCCTCGAAAACAGCCGTATTCAGATCATTGCCTTTGCGGATGCGGTAGATTTTCGGGATAGCGCGGTCGGGTTGATATTGCTTGATCCGCTCCACCGCGCGCGGACCGAGGGCGAGCATTCCGTGTGCCGCTTCGCCGCCCAGCACCTTTTGCCAAGACCATGTTGCCACATCGATTTTATCCCACGGCAGATCCATCGCGAAGGCCGCTGAGGTGGCGTCGGCAAGAACCAACCCCTCACGATCCGCAGGAATCCAATCGCCATCGGGGGCGCGGACGCCGGAGGTGGTGCCATTCCATGCAAGGCATACATCGTTGGTAAAATCGACTTGCGCGAGATCAGGCAGTTCGCCGAAAGGTGCGCTGAGAACGCGGCCATCGAGCTTCAACTCATTGATAATGTCCGTCGCCCAGTCTTTGCCGAAGGCTTCCCAAACCAGCACATCCACCGGGCGCTGGCCGAACAGGTTCCAGATCGCACATTCAACCGCGCCTGTATCTGAACCGGCCATAATGCCCAAATGCCAATCATCCGGCATCCCAAGCATGGCTTTCGAGCGGTCTATAACTTCTTTGAGTTTCGCTTTGCCGGGTTTTGAGCGGTGAGAGCGACCCAACTCTGCTCCGGCAAGGGCATCCAAGGACCAACCTTCAAATTTTCGGGTGGGGCCGGGTGAAAAGCGCGCGTCATCAGGGCGCGTGACGGGCTTACCCGTCGCGTTCGTATTCGTCATCGTTCCAACCTCTAGTCGGGTAGTGCGTTGCTGCACCAAGCCAGATGACACGTAATTGGAAAGCGACTAACCGTCAATCAATTACGACAGAAGTTTTTCGCGCCTCGTCATTCACAACAATCTGCGCCCCCTCACCGCCGATGCGGGTGGCGAGCCAGTCGATGAGGAGGCCCAAAACCGCACCTTCAATTATGAACCAAATCGGGGAAGCAAACATGCTGTCCGCCATCACGAGCACCCAATTGTCATAGATGAACAGCATCAGCAAAAAGTTCAGCCATATGCCCAGAGAAGGCCCGCGAAACCACCACGGCATCCGCATTTTCAAAATCGGGTGCCAGGTAAAGACGCCGAATAAACCGACCACCGCGCCCAGCGTCGTGTACCAGAACAGCAGCCCCCAGAGCGCCCGTCCACTGATTTGCGGCCAGAACACCGGCACGGTGAAAAAGGCCAACAGGCCGAACAAGAAGCCAAGCGATTTTGCGACCGCGATACGCGTCATTAAGGAATTGCTCTGAAACATTGATCTCCCCCCGCAATCACAGGTGGATTGCCATACGAATGAGACACACAACACAGGCAGACGGCTCTAAGGATCAAAAGGGCAACTTCTTTTGACTTCTTAATAGTTCAAAACCAAGATTATCAACCTTGCGTTAAGCCAACTTACTCCACGATTACAGTATGATGAGCACTCAAATCAAGTCAGCCGAAAACAATTGGTGCTTATCAAATTTCAACTCAGGAGATGGAGCGGCGCACAGCCACGCGTTTCGAGGCGTCGCGGGATCAGGTGCTGGCACTTATCACAGACCGTATCCAGAAATACGAGGACGCCATGTGGGCCGGAGTGGCCACGCTGGAGTAGCACGGCGGTTACATCTCTCACGAAGCGTGGCGCATTTTTGCCGGTACCCTGCGTATTGACGAAAAATATCCCGGTATCAGCGGCAAGGATCGGGAAGGCGGCACGCTGCCGCTGCCCGTTCTTGTGGAGGCATTGGTTTCAGATTTCGGTTTGGATGCGGATCAGATTGTGCTGACCGGAACTGTGGAAGCGGTCGACCATAAATTACCAAGGCATCGTGGTATGCAGCCATCTTTCGCGCCTCTGATGAGTTGATTGTTGAAGCATAAGCCCATCACTCAATTTCAGGGTGACTGAACTGAGCGTGATAATATGTTGTTTTTTTCCGGCGCGGGACTTGCTCCTTCTCAAGTCATGGGGCCAAGCGTTACGGGAGAAAATCAGGATGTGTAATAATCAGGAAGTGATCACTGTCGGTGATAACGAAATCTGGCTCGTCGGCGCGGTTGCGCATAAGACGTCGGAACCGATGGATGAAAGCACGCATCGGTTTGTGACTGTGAAACCCCGCAAAACGATTTTAGATCAGAGGCTTACAGATATTTTTTGGGCGGCTTCGGATGCCCCGCGCCGGGTTGCGTGAGATAGACCGGGATGGGACGCAGAGCGCAGCGGCCTGTTACACCGGATGGCCGATATAATGTCGGGCGGGGGCAATTGCGGCGCAATACCAATCCGAACCTGGATGATCGTGCGCGTAAACGGTTGATTAAATTGCTGATGCGATCTCGAATAGAGTCCAATTCTGCGAAAACTTCTGAGGAGCGGGCGCGCCTGAACACTGTGGTGCGTGAGACGAAAATCGCGTTGGGAGAGAGTGGTCCGGTTTGGTGGGATGATGGTGAACCTGATTTCTCCGGCGCGCATCCGATGGATACGCCCTATCGCGATTGGTGGGAAAGCCTCGACGTGGCTCAGCGATCCGCAGCAATGGCTTGATGATGATGCGGCGCGCTTGAAGGGGTGAGATTTACCCATGCAATGTGGCACGGATCACATTGCAATTTTATTTCTTGATTAACCTTCCCATAAGGCATTGTTTATACCAAAAGGAAAAAACATGGCATTGCGCGAAAAAGCGATAACGGTGGGTGAAGGTACAATCTGGCTGCGCGGGGCGGTCGGATCGAAGAACGCGCGGACGGCGCGACGTAGGGCCAGCCGGTTTATCGTGGTCCCACCCCGGACGAGCGCGCTTGATCGGCATTTCGTGCAACTGTGCCATGCTTTGTCAGATACGAAAGGCGCTGAACACTGAGCGTCAGAATTGACCGGCCCGGCACACCGATGTTGAGCATTGTGGAGCGACGTTATCCGCTGGAAGAGACCCCGCAGCAAGTGCGGGGAAGGGAATATTTCCAAGAATAAGCAACCGTTTCAGGTGATCCGCTATCAACCTGATCGCGGCTCGGTTTAAGAACGATCCGGCACGATGCCGCCGATGCGGCGGGTGACTTCGGCAGCGGCGATGCGGACTTTAGGGCCGAGTTCGGGGACGGTGAGATCAGGGAAGCGGACGGTGGGGCCGGAGACGGAGATACCCGCAACCGCCTCGCCATACGCATTGTAAATCGGTGACGCGACACAGCGCATACCGCCATAGCGCTCCTCATCATCATAAGCCCAGCCGCGTTGCCGCGAATGTTCGAGGTCTTTGAACAGAGCTTGGGGTGAGGTGAGGGTCTGCGGGGTGAATTCCGGCAGACCTTTCTTGTGCAGGATGCCCTCCACATCATCGCGGGTCATCTCGGACAAAAGGGCTTTGCCGATGCCGGAGGCGTGCATGTGGCCGCGTGTTCCGGCGCTGAAAAAGGCGCGGATCGGGTTTTGGCTCTCAACCTGACTGATGAAGACCACGTCGCCGTCATCGGCGATGGCGAGGTTTGAGGTCTCGCCCGTCTCCTGCATCAAGCGGCGCATCACCTCCCTGCCCGCTTCGGCAAGATTGGTGCGGTGGATGAAGGCACTGCCCAAGCGGAACGCCTCGATCCCGACCATCCATTCCTGTGTTGCCTCGTCGAACGCGACCATGCCGTGCCCTTGCATGGTGGTGAGCAGACGATAGGCGGTGGAGGGCGGCATTCCCGCGCGCAGGCCGAGATCACTGAGCGTGCCTTTGCCTTCCTTGCCAAGGAGGGCGAGCAAGGTCATGCCGCGATCAAGTGCCTGGACTGTGCCGCCTTGTGTTTCCGTATTAGCGGTTCTGGGGCGGCCACGGGGACGTTTCGGCGTTTCAGGTTGCGCCATTGCAGAGGCCTCATGATTCGGTTTTTTGCGAAACTCAGCGTGTCAGACAAATTTATTATATTATTTTCCTGAAAATTGAAAAACAAAATTACCGATTAAAAACAACATTTTTGAAAATAATTTCGCATTTTTGAAAATATTTTTCAGAAAAATTGTAAAAAAAACCGATCCCTGTATTTTAATAAGCAACACAGAATTGGAGGACGCGCCATGAGTACACAAAATCCTGTTTTCATTCCCGGCCCGACTAATATTCCCGACCGTCTGCGCTATGCGATGAGCATTCAGACGACCGATCACCGCGCGCCGGATTTTGTGGAACTGCTGACGCCTGTGCTTGATGATGTGAAGAAGGTCTTCAAGACCACGACAGGGCAAATCATCACCTTCCCGTCCAGCGGTACGGGCGGCTGGGAGGCGGCGATCACAAACACGCTCTCCCCCGGTGACAAGGTTCTGGTCGCCCGCTACGGCATGTTCTCGCACCGCTGGATCGACATGTGCCAACGGCATTATCTGGACGTTGAGATTGTCGATTGCGAGTGGGGTACGGGCGCGCCCGCCGATATCTTTGCAGAGCGGCTTTCCGCTGATAAAAATCATGAGATCAAGGCCGTGCTGGTCACGCATAACGAGACGGCGACAGGCGTGAAAAGCGATATTGCGGCTGTGCGGTCGGCGATGGATGTCTCGGACCACCCCGCGATGCTGTATGTGGACTGCGTCAGTTCGCTGGGGTCGATGGACTTCCGCATGGACGAATGGGGCGTTGATCTGGCGGTTTCCGGCTCGCAAAAGGGCTTTATGCTTGCGACGGGCATGGCGATTGTCGGGGTTAGCGAGAAGGCGATGAAGGCGACGGAGACGGCGAAATGCCCGCGTTGTTTCTTTGATTTTCGCGACATGGCCGGGGCGAATGCGAAGGGCGGCTTTCCCTATACCCCGCCCCTGCAACTGATCTACGGGCTGCGCGAGAGCCTGAAAATGATTGAGGAAGAGGGGCTGGAGAATGTTTTTGCGCGTCATTACCGCCTGGCGGAAGGCGTGCGTCAGGCGGTACGGGCCTGGGGTTTGCAATTATGCGCGAAAACGCCGGACCTTTATTCGGACTCGGTCAGCGCGATATACGTCCCCCAAGGCTTTGACAGTGATGTGTTGACCAATCATGCGTTTGATACATACGGTGTATCATTCGGTGTCGGTCTGGGAGAGATGGCCGGAAAGGCGTTCCGCATCGGGCATTTGGGATCGCTGACGGACGTTATGGCATTGTCCGGACTGACAGCGATCGAAATGTCGATGGCGGATCTGAACTACCCTGTGAAGCTCGGCTCCGGCACGATCGCGGCGCAGGAATATTATCGCAAGACAGCCGCTGTGCCACAGCAACAGGCGGCGTGAGGTGACTATGACGACTGATCTTCAACTACCCGATTTTGATGATGTTATCGCGGCGCATGAGCGGATTGCACCGCACATCCACCGCACGCCCGTGCTGACCTCGGAATACTTTAACAAGCTGACCGGGGCGGAGTTGTTTTTCAAATGCGAGAACTTTCAGAAGGCGGGCGCGTTCAAAGTGCGCGGGGCGTGTAATGCGGTGTTCGGCCTGAGCGATGCGCAGGCGAAAAATGGTGTGGCAACGCACTCGTCCGGCAATCACGGCCTGTCGCTGAGTTATGCGGCGGGACGGCGCGGGATTCCGGTGTCCGTGGTCATTCCACGCACAGCTCCGCAAGCGAAGAAGGACGCGATGCGCGGCTATGGCGCGACTATTGTGGAATGCGAGCCGTCCACCTCCTCCCGCGAGGCGGTCTTTGCAAAAGTGCAAGAAGAGACGGGCGCGGATTTTGTGCATCCTTATAACGACCCGCGCGTCATTGCCGGGCAAGGGACATGTTCGCGGGAGTTGCACGAGCAGGTCGAAGGTTTGGACGCGGTGATTGCGCCGATTGGTGGCGGGGGGATGGTCTCCGGCACCTGCCTGACGCTTTCTAACATTGCACCGCATATCGAGATTTACGCCGCCGAGCCGGAACAGGCGGATGATGCCTATCGGTCGTTCAAGGCGGGGCATATCATCGCGGACGACGCGCCGGTGACTGTCGCGGATGGCCTGAAAGTGCCGCTTAAAGAGCGGACATGGCACTTTGTTTCCAAGCATGTGACGGATATCCTGACCGCGAGCGAGCAGGAGATCATCGACGCGATGTTCATCACATGGCAGCGGATGAAGATTGTGATTGAGCCAAGTTGTGCCGTACCGCTGGCGACGATACTCAAGAACCCGGAAGTCTTTAAAGGCAAACGGGTTGGTGTTGTGATCACAGGCGGCAATGT
Source organism: uncultured Neomegalonema sp. (assembly GCA_937948985.1). GTDB lineage: Bacteria > Pseudomonadota > Alphaproteobacteria > Rhodobacterales > Rhodobacteraceae > JAHDDY01. The sequence continues at coordinate 26,268 of CALFAK010000081.1, forward strand.
TGATCTGAAAACGCTCCCTTGGATGCAGTCCTGATAAATTTGGAGGAAAGTTATGAACGCTTACACGAAAATCAACGAACTCGAAGTCGGCTACAACGTCCCCGCTGCAATCGGGATGGATGAAGCGGATATTCAGACGCCTTGCCTCGTTGTTGATCTCGACGCGATGGAGCGGAACATCAAAAAGATGGGCGCATTCGCCCAAGAAATGGGCGTGCGCCATCGCAGCCACGGCAAGATGCATAAGTCCGTGGATGTACAGCTCGCGCAGCAGGAATTGGGCGGCGCGTGTGGTGTTTGCTGTCAGAAAGTTTCCGAGGCCGAAGCGTTTGCGCGCGGGGGCATCAAGGATGTGCTGGTGTCGAACCAGGTGCGTGACCCCGCGAAAATCGACCGCCTCGCCCGCATTCCGAAACTGGGCGCGCGGACGATTTGTTGCGTTGATGACATCACGAACGTGCCGGACCTGTCCGATGCGGCGACCAAGCATGGCACTGAGATCGAGTGCCTTGTGGAGATCGATTGTGGTGCGGGACGCTGCGGTGTGACGACGACGGCCGAGGTGATCGCGATTGCAAAGGCGATTGATTCAGCGCCGGGCCTGAAATTTACAGGCATCCAAGCCTATCAGGGCGCGATGCAGCATATGGACAGCTATGATGATCGCAAGGCGAAGATCGATATCGCCGTTGCGATGGTCAAGGATGCGGTGGATGGCCTGAAGGCTGAAGGGCTGGAATGCGATATCGTTGGCGGGGGTGGTACGGGATCGTACTATTTCGAGGGGAACTCAGGCGTCTATAACGAGCTGCAATGCGGATCGTATGCGTTCATGGATGCCGATTACGGACGTATCCTCGACAAAGACGGCAACCGCATCGACCAAGGCGAATGGGAGAACGCGCTCTTCATCCTGACCTCGGTGATGAGCCATGCCAAGGCGGATAAGGCGATCTGTGACGCCGGCCTGAAGGCGCAGTCGGTGGACAGCGGCTTGCCGTTTATCTACGGACGCAAGGATGTGGAATACGTGAAATGCTCGGACGAGCATGGCGTGATTGCCGATCCTGATGGTGTGCTGAAGGTCAACGAGAAGCTGAAGCTGGTCCCCGGCCACTGTGACCCGACCTGCAACGTGCATGACTGGTATGTCGGCGTGCGTAACGGCAAGGTCGAGACAGTGTGGCCTGTTACGGCGCGTGGTTTGGCGTATTAAACCTTCCCCTCTCTGCCGGGAGAGGGCCGGGGTGAGGGCGGTTACGCTTTTAGAAACCTCACCCAACCCTCTCCCAAGGGAGAGGGCTTTTTATTGTTCGCTTCACTGAAAAGGATCTCCCATGCTCATCGTTTCCGAACAAACCTGTCAGGAAGTCATTGGCCGTGCCGATGCGTTTACCGCTGTTGAAAACGTCTTCGGGGCGATGGCAAAGGGGGATGCTTATAATTTTCCGGTGATCCGCGAGGCGATCGGTTATGCGGATGCGCTGTACGGGTTCAAGTCTGGGTTCGATAAGGCGGGCAAGGCGCTGGGGGTGAAATCCGGCGGTTACTGGCCCGGCAATATGGACAAAGGACTGACCAACCACCAGTCAACGATTTTCCTGTTTGACCCCGACACGGGCCAGCTGGCGGCGCTGGTGGGGGGGAATTATCTGACGGCAGTGCGCACGGCGGCATCTAGTTCGGTGTCGATTGCGCATCTGGCACGCAAGGATTCCAAGGTTCTGGGCATGGTCGGTGCGGGGCATCAGGCGCAATTCCAACTACGCGCCGCCGTCGAGCAGCGTGATTTTGAGAAGGTCGTCGCATGGAACTTTCACCCTGACATGTTGCCCAAACTGGGCGCGGTGGCGGCTGATCTTGGTCTGCCTTTCGAGGCGGTCGAGCGCGAGCAACTGGGGGCGGAGGCGGATGTGATTATCTCGATCACCTCGGCCCATGACGCGCTGATGATGCGCGATTGGATAAAGCCGGGCACGCATATCGCCTGTATGGGAACGGATACAAAGGGCAAGCAGGAGGTTGATCCGGCGCTTGTCGCCGCCGCGACGGTGTTTACCGATGAAGTGGCGCAGTCGATTTCGATTGGCGAGACACAGCACGCGATTGCGGCGGGATTGATTGCAGAAAGCGCTATTACGCCTATCGGGGCGGTCATCAACGGCGATCATCCGGGGCGGAGATCGGATGATGAAATTACGCTGTTTGACGGCACAGGCGTTGGCTTGCAGGATTTGGCGGTTGCCTCGGTCGCGGCGAAGCTGGCCGAAGCGCAAGGCAAGGCGCAGGTGGTGGCGCTTTAATATCGACACGCATCAATGCAGTGCCTCCCCACCCCGCACAGCGTACTCAGACTCATTCGCAAATGCGGGGAAGGGGCGATTTTTGAAGGCAATGCGAGAGGCGATTGGTATGAGCAACCGTGACGGTTGAAATTCTGCCGCTTGAAGCCGGACGGGTCGGGGATGCGTTTGATCTTGCGACGCGTGTGTTCGTCACAGGCAGTACGCTACACCGTGCCTTGAGTATCGGGTTGGAAGAATACCGTGCCTATCTGCGCAAGTCTTTCGAGGCGATGGCGGGAGAAGGGCTTTCGGTGGTGGCGGTTGATGCGGAATCCGGTGCGGTGGGGGGATGTCTGATCGCTTCGGATTTCTATCATCATGTGAACGGGTCGGGCGCTGTGCCGGAGAAATTTGCGCCACTGGCCGCGTTGACCGGCGCGCTGTGCGCGCAATATCGGGCGGACACAGAGATTGTCCCCGGTGAAGTGGTGCTGGCTGACATGGCCGCAGTTACACCGGAATTGTCGGGCCAAGGTGTGTACGGCCTGATGCGTGCGGCGGCTCAGCAGGGCGCAAAGAGTAAGGGTTTTCAGCGCATTATCGGCGAATTGTCTTCGACGGCCACGCAGCACTTGGTGATCAATAAACTCGGTCACAGCAAACGGGCGGAAATCGCGTTTGAGCGGTTTGCTTTTGACGGCAGATATCCTTTTAGGGCGATCAAGCAACCGCACAGTATCGTGCTTGCGGAAGGCGGTTTGTGAGGCGCGTCAATCGCTTCGTCGCTTAATAGCAATGGCTTTGGTGTTGGCTCTTGAAAATATTCCTCCACAGTTTCTGGTGCCCGTTGTGACTTGAATTACGAGGACAATGCGGACCCTTGGATTCCGCGCCTTCGCGCGGAATGACAATACGATTTTTCCGCACACAGATGAGATGAGTGCACTTGCCGCATCGAGTGCGGGAGCTGAGATTGCCGGGAGTCGTGCGACATTATTGATGTTGATTTTGGTTGAAACACCCCCTCTCCTGAGCTTGCCCATTCTTATGGGGAGAAGGAGCCAGGCACTTATGCCTCACAAGAACGCCATGAGTTTGTGATTTTGACTTTGCGTTTGCCGTATATAGTCTTCTGATTGCGAGGGGGAAACCGTGCGTATCAGCTTTGCAATTCTTGGTTTGATGCTTCTGCCTGCCGCATCTGTGATGCCGGAGCAGCCATTGAAGCTGACCCCGATGCCGTCTTTATCGCTAGCGGGAGAGGCGCTCTATTCAAACCATTGCGCGCGTTGTCACGGGGATGATCTGGGTGGCGCCGTGAATTGGCGGACGCCCAATGCGGACGGGACACGCAAGCCGCGGCCACTGAATGTGTTGGGCATGACTTGGCGGCGGCCTGATGTTGACCTGATTGCCTATATCAAGCTGGGCAGTGCGGGGATATTCGGCGATGAAAGTTACGGCACAGGTGCGATGCCCGCTTTTCAAAACGTGTTGAGCGATGCGGAGGTCGGGGCGGTGCTCGATTATATCAAATCGACATGGCCTGAAGGCGTGCGGGAGTCTCAAGCGCGGTTGAACGGCAGGTCTTGACCCCGCCCCGCCGCGCTGACACCATTATACCAGCACAGTTTAAGAGGTGAGCGATGGTTGGATGGATGGCGTGGACGTGGCCGACGGCGGCGTTGTTTTTGTTTATTTTCAGCTGCATCGCCTTCATGGGCTTTTTGGAATACCGCTCGCCGGGGGGCAATCCGCGTGACGGGGTGCTGGGGCTGCACACGACGCGCGGTGATCGGCTTTTCATCACGCTGCTGGGATCGGCGTTTATTTTTCTGGCATGGTTGGGCTTTATGGGCACGCCGTTATGGGGCGGGTTGGCCATTGCGCTGGCTTGGGGCGCGTTTATTTTCTGGAAGGCCTGAGCGGCGCTTGGGATTACGCCGGCCCGGATGGTTCCGCACGGGATGATGTGGTCAGGGCCATTTGTATGGCTCAAGATATAAAAAGGTCCGGGGTGGTTTGTACCATCCCGGACCTTTTTTGGAGTCAAGCGCCATGCGGATCGCTTTGGAATCATTCGCGATCAACTTGGCTCAAACTGATCACGGATGACTCTAGTTCAGCAAGCCGGATGGCAGGGGCGGGGCGTCGCTGCGGACCGGGGCGGACGGTGCGGGTGCGCCGCCGCCGATGCCGCCCAAGAGGCCCGTGATGCCTTCAAGCGTATTGATGGCCGGAGCCACGGAACCCGCCAGACCGACGATAGACCCTGTCAGAGCCGCTTCCGAAGCGCTGCTTGCGCCGCGGCCTGTCGGGGCGGGGGCGGCAGAAGCGCCGGCACCGGCAGAAGCGCCTGCACCAATACCACCGCCTTGTGCGGGCGTCGGGGCGGAAGGCTCGGTATTCGGGTTAGGACCGCTTTGCAGGCCGATGGCTTGCTGGTCGAGGCCGAGATCGGTGCTGATTATCCCTGAGCGCGCGCCGTAGGTGCTGGCCGAATCTGACTGCGTCAGAGCGGCCTCGCAATGCGGAGCGCACTGGAAGGTCTGGACGATACCAGCGTTGTTGAGCGTCACACGCTTGGTGCGCGGCTCGCGAACGAAGACTTCGTAAGTGACGATCTCATTGCCCTTTTTGTCGAGCACGATCACGTTGGTCGAGCCGATGGTGCGGGCGGAGACGAAGAGGGTGTCGTTGCCGAGCACGGTGACATCAGCGATCAGCGGGTTGCCGACGAGGATGGTGCCTGCGGGACGCTCCAAACGGACGCGGCGCATGTGATCGGACAGGATGACGAGGCAGTGCTCGCCATCAAGAACACCGCCACAGGCCGCGCTTTGCTTGTAACCGAACGAATCGTTACCGCCGTAACGCGCGGAATCATAGAAGCCGTCTTTGACGGTTTCAGTCACAACAGGAGCGGGGACGGTATACGTCTCCATCACGGGCGGGGCCGCAGCGGTGAAAGTCGTTACCGACGTGCCCTGTTGCGCCGTTGGGTTGGCATATGAGTTGTCAGAACCCGCAAATGCGGATGTGTGAGCGCTGGCAACCAGTGTGGTCGCGAGCAGGGCCGTGCGCAGAGTCCGGTACATTATTTCCGCCTTGTCCTACTGTTCAAGTGAACTTTCTGGGCGACACACTGCACCATCACGTTTGACATGCGGTTAAGCGGCGGGCGTTTATTAAAACTATACGTAAAAAGAAGATAAATCGTCGAAACGATCCTCAACCGCAACGAACGGGTGCCTGATATGCTACGATACCGCGCTTTGCTTTCCATCGCTTTGCCATTGACCGTGATGGCGTGCGGGTCGGGGGGGCGGTCTGTGGCCCCTGCCCCTGCCCCTGCCCCTGCCCAGGAGTATGCGCCAAGCCCGCCGCCGCAGGTGCAAAGCCGGGGGCCGGAGTTGGTTGTGGTGCCGCCGCGCGGGGGGATTGATCAGGCGGCGCGGGGGGTGCCGAATTGTATGGCGGTGAATGATCCGGGGCTCACGCAGCCTATCCCGGCGGCGAATATGGATGCGCGGCTGTTGGATCGGGCGGTGCTGAATTATACGAATATCGCGCGGTGTCAGCAGGGGTTGCGGCCTTTGCAGGATGACGGGGCGCTGACGCGGACAGCGCAGGGGCACAGTCGGGATATGGTGGCGCAGCGGTTTTTCAGCCATACCTCGCCGATCCCGCAGAAGCGGAAGATGGTGGACAGGTTGAAGCTGGAGAATGTGCGGTTTCAGGCGGCGGCGGAGAATATTGCCACGGCGAAGCGGTTGGAGATGGAGGCGGGGGTGCCGGTGTATCCGCTGGGGGGGGAGCGGTGCCGGTTCAGCCTCAGCCCGCAGGGGACGCCATTGCGGTTTCATACGTATGACTCGCTGGCGCGGGAGCTGGTGCAGCGATGGATGGAGTCGCCGGGGCATCGGCGGAATATCCTCAACCCGGAATACAGCCGCCACGGCGCGGCGGGGGCGATTGATCCGAATGAGCGGCTGTGCGAGGGCGTGATTGCGACGCAATTGTTCGCGGGGTGACGCTGTGGAAAGGATACACCGCTTGCGCGGGGTATGACATTGTTTTTATACGCATATAGTTGTTGATCAGCCGATGTAACGGCCCCCCTCCTCCATTGCCAGGCCCAGCCTGCCGAGGGATTGGAGGATTTCGTCGACGGTGGCTTTTTTTGCGCCTTTGTAGTGGATGGCGATCTGCTGCGGGGTGGCGGGGGTTTCGAGAGCCTCCAACGTGGCGCGGATGGCGGTGATCTGGTCGGGGAGTGTCTTGGGCCAGACGGTGCGGACGGCGGCGGGGGCGGCCTCGCCCAGATCGGCCTCGGCCTGTACGGTGGTGTCGGTTGCGGCCTTGCCTTCGGGGTTTTGATAGTCGGGGCGGAGCCAGCGGATGTGGCCGCGCGCTTCCTCGGCGGCGCGTTCCTTGTTGAGGGCGACGAGGTTTTCGAGGATTTGTTCGTCGGACAGGTCGGCGGGCCAGCCGTATGCCTCGGCGGTGGCCGCGTCGATGCGGTCGTGCAGGTCTTTCAAGATGCCGATCTGGCCGTCATCGTAAATCTGGCGGTCTTTGCCCTCGATAGGCGTCCCGGCGCGGAGCAGTTCGAGCACGTTATACATTTGGGTGAGGGTCAGCTTCGGATGCGCCGCCTGCCGCGCCTTGCGATGCGCGTCGAGTTGCTCGCCCAGCGCGCGCAGGGTTTGTTTCTGTGCGTCGGTGGGATCGGGGAAGGGGAATTTGTTGAACGCCTCAGAATGGTTATAGTTTGGTCGATCTTCAAGAAATGCTCCCGTAGCAAGAGACCAAGCAACGTGAAGTCGAGAAGAGAGTAGGGTCAAAATTTCCGGCGCATCGACCGTTATCACGATCAACTTGGCGTCGGGTAAAATGGCGCGATCTAAAAAAACGAACTGACGATGTTTCGCGGTTCGAACTGAAGCGATGTAACGCTTGATGCCGCCAAGTCCCGCTCGCATCGCTTGGACGTTTTCTCCAAATTGCCACCATCTATCGCGGTAGCTTTTTCTGTTATTTTGCTCACGCTCCGGTTTCACTCGTTCGAGCACCAGTTGATATTCTTCAGGGTAATTCTCACGCGCCGTTTTTTCGTCGACTCCAAAAAAATCGATTACAAAGGCGTTTCGGCTGCTCGCGACAAGATCACGGCCATTCATATATCGCTTGATGACATCAAGGCCCTCGTGGGGCCGGTTCATCATTAGATCGTCTGCTTC
>CALFAK010000082.1 GCA_937948985.1 uncultured Neomegalonema sp.
GAAAGAGTTTTCGCCGCCCCGCACTTGATGCGGGGCCTTCTTATGCAGCGAATTTATCGTAAATCGCAGGGGGTCCCGCATCTGCAAAGCGTCATTTCATGTCGCATTGCGTGCGGGACAGCATGATTTCCTCTTCAAGCGTTTTCCGGCCGAAAAGTTTATAAGCTTTTTAAAATCACACGAATAGATTTAATACACGATCACGTCACTGCTAATGCTCAAACTGTGAAGTATTGTTTTAGGTGGTTATTAATTGCCATGCACAAAAGTATTTACATCAAGAGCGGCTGTTTTTCGTACCCGCTTTAAAACAGCGACCGGTATCTCAGGAAATTAACGATGCTTGCGCATGCCAGAGCAGATTTACAAAGTTTCACCAATGAAACACCACCCAGAGAGGTGGTTACACTGGATATTGGCGAAGATACTATTCCTGTGAAGCGCATTAAATGCCCGCAACTTCTGTTCATCGGGCAATCTTGGTTGCAGATGCATCGCGAACCAGGTGAACGGCTGCCCCGATGGCAGGAATTCGATCTGAACAAGTTCACCCACGTCATCGAAAAGTTCTGTGTTATCAAAGTGGTGGACTGGCGCGCGGATCAGATCGAGTTCTCGCTGTACGGTGAGCATCCGACAGATTTCATCGGCGGCGGAAAGCCGCTGGTTATGCAAAAGCTGCGGCAAGATCCTCTGCGTTCCGGCAATTATTACGATATCCGCGACCGGGCGGGCAGAGCGGTCGATAACGAAGCGCCGCAATACGCCCGCAAGACGCTATCGTGGAATGAGCGCAATTACATCGAATATGAAACACTGATGTTGCCTTTCGTCCCCGAAGACGGCGTTCAGCGCATTCTTCAACCCGTCAGCGCCAGAGCGCGCCGCAGGAAGACGAAGCACAGGAATTATCCCGCGCGAAACTGGTGCGAGATATCCGGCAATGACCGTGATTTACCCCAATCGCACGGTCCCGGCATCGCGGCCGCCGAAATCCACACTACGGCGCAACCCGCCGCAGTGTGAGATTGAGCCTGCCGCCTTTTTGCAGCAATGCACTTTGCCCGAACTTGATCCGGTCGATGCCGTGAAAAGCGAGGCGCTGATCGCCTTGCAGCGCCATCACATCACCGGATTCCAGCCAGAATGAGCGCGTCGGCGCTTTTCGCTCAACCCCGCCGATCCTGAAAAGGGCCGGATCGCCCAGCGAGATCGACACCACCGGATATCCGAAATCCGCTTCGTCCCGATCCTGATGCAGACCCATCCGCGCGCCTTCGCGGTAATGGTTGATAAGACAGCAATCGGGGTCCACACGCGTCTCAAATGCACGCCACGCGGCCAGCGCCAGTGCGGGAATTGCCGGAAACGCCGCCCCTGTCTGCGGGTGGGCCTCGATGTAGCGGTAGCCTTTCCTGTCCGAGTACCAGCAAAATTGTCCCGCTGCGGTGATTTGCACCGACATTGGTTTACCCCACCCCGTCATCGGCGAAAACGGCGGCGCAATGCGCGCAACCTCACGCAAATCATTGCGCAATTCCTGTTGTTGCACGGGGTCAAGAAACCCGCGTATCACCGGAATTTCGTGCAGTGTTTCGGTATTCCCGAAAAACTCCGTCATATCTTTGCCCCACTCGGCTTGAAGCCCTCTTAACCCTTGCTTATATAGCCATCGAAATCGAGCGATGTGCTCACAAATCCAAATAGGAAGCCAAAAAGCGGCGCCGATCACGGACCGCACCCGGCTTTGCTGATCGAGGAAAAACATGTCGAAAGTAATCGGAATTGACCTTGGGACCACAAACTCCTGCATTGCGATCATGGATGGCAGTGCGGCACGGGTGATCGAAAACGCCGAAGGTGCGCGCACGACACCGTCGATGGTCGCTTTCACAGGCGATGATGAGCGCCTTGTCGGGCAATCGGCAAAGCGTCAAGCGGTTACAAACCCCAGCGATACGCTTTTCGCGGTAAAGCGCCTGATTGGCCGTCGTTATGACGATCCCGCCGTTGCGAAAGATAAGGGAATGGTGCCTTACAAGATCGTCGATGGCGGCAATGGCGATGCGTGGGTGCAGGCATCGGGCGAGAAATATTCTCCCGCTCAAGTCTCCGCCTTCATCCTTCAGAAAATGAAGGAAACCGCCGAGTCCTACCTCGGTGAACCGGTCACGCAAGCCGTGATCACGGTTCCCGCATACTTCAACGACCAACAGCGTCAGGCAACCAAGGATGCGGGCAAGATTGCCGGCCTCGAAGTGCTGCGCATCATCAACGAGCCGACCGCTGCGGCGCTGGCCTACGGCCTTGATAAGTCGGACGGCAAAACTATCGCGGTTTATGACCTTGGCGGCGGCACATTCGACGTGTCGATCCTTGAGATCGGTGATGGCGTCTTTGAAGTGCGCGCAACCAACGGTGATACGTTCCTCGGTGGTGAAGATTTTGACCTGCGCATCGTTGAATATCTCGCGGGTGAGTTCAAAAAAGAGCAGGGCATCGATCTGAAGAAAGATCCGCTCGCGCTGCAACGCCTGAAAGAAGCGGCGGAGAAAGCGAAGACCGAGCTGTCGTCTTCCACACAAACCGAAGTGAACCTGCCGTTTATCACGGCAGATGCCTCCGGCCCGAAACACCTCGCGATCAAGCTGTCGCGCTCTAAGTTGGAATCGCTGGTCGAAGACCTCGTTAAACGCACGCTCGACCCTTGTAAGGCGGCTCTCAAAGATGCGGGCATGACCCCGAAAGACATCGACGAGGTTGTTCTCGTTGGCGGCATGACGCGTATGCCGAAAATCAACGAGGTCGTGAAGGAGTTCTTCGGCAAGGAACCGCATAAGGGTGTGAATCCTGATGAGGTTGTTGCGATGGGCGCGGCGATTCAGGCCGGTGTTCTTCAGGGCGACGTGACCGATGTTGTTCTGCTCGACGTGACCCCGCTCAGCTTGGGCATTGAGACACAGGGCGGTGTCTTCACCCGCCTGATCGACCGCAACACCACGATCCCGACCAAGAAGTCGCAGATCTTCTCGACAGCGGACGATAACCAGACCGCTGTGACGATCCGCGTGTTCCAGGGTGAGCGCGAAATGGCCAGCGATAACAAACTGCTCGGCCAGTTCAACCTTGAGGAAATCCCACCCGCACCGCGCGGGGTGCCGCAGATTGAGGTTGCCTTTGACATCGACGCCAACGGCATCGTTAACGTGTCGGCACGCGATAAGGGCACGGGCAAGGAGCAAAACATCTCGATTCAGGCGTCGGGCGGTCTGTCCGATGAAGAGATCGAGAAAATGGTCAAGGATGCCGCCGAATACGCGGATGAGGATTCCAGCCGCAAAAAGCTGGCGGAATCGCGTAACCAGGCTGAATCGCTCATCCACGGCTCGCAGAAATCCCTTGAGGAACACGGGGACAAAGTGGCCGAAGACGAGCGCGACGCCATCGGTATCGCCATCGAAGACCTGCAAGCGGCTCTGGAAACGGATGATGTCGCCCAGATCGACGAGAAGAGCAAACTGCTCGCTCAGGCATCCATGAAGCTCGGCGAGGCGGTCTACAAAGCCGCGCAAGAAGAGCAAATGGATACAGAAGGTTCCATGCCTCCCGATGCGGATGATGTGGTCGACGCCGATTTTGAAGAAATGGACGGCGACCCCAACCGCAAAACCTGATCTCCGGCATATCGGATAAATCAGGAATTCTGGCCACACACGGTTGCAACCGATGTGAAAGCTGATCGATCTTGATCGGCTTTCACTTTATCGCGTTTCACGATAAACGCTTTGCAGCCGTGATATGTTTTGAAGGGCGTGGGGATGTCGAAACGAGATTTTTATGACGTGCTTGGCGTCTCGCGCGGGGCGTCCGCTGACGAGATGAAAAAGGCGTTCCGCACGCTCGCCAAAGAACTGCACCCTGACCGCAACCGGGATAATCCTGAGGCGGAGAAGAAATTTAAAGAAGTCAGCGAAGCCTACGACACGCTGAAAGACCCCCAGAAACGCGCGGCTTATGACCAGTTCGGCCATGCGGCGTTTGAGGGCGGCGGCTTTGGCGGACAACGCGGTGGCGGCGGGCAAGGTGACTTTGCCTCGGCCTTTGCGGATGTGTTTGATGACTTGTTCGGCCAGTTCGGCGGACAGCGGGGCGGCGGACGCGGCCAAGCGGGCCAGATGCGCGGCGCGGACCTGCGCTATAACCTTTCCATCTCGCTCGAAGATGCCTTTGTCGGCAAGCAAGCGACCATCCGTGTCCCAACGGCGGTGCTGTGCGACAGCTGTAACGGCAGCGGCGCGGAAAAAGGTGCGGAGCCGGAAAATTGCGGCACCTGCGCGGGCCACGGCAAAGTGCGCGCCCAGCAGGGCTTTTTCACCATCGAACGCACCTGCCCCAGCTGTGCCGGACGTGGTCAGGTGATCAAGAACCCCTGCAAAACCTGTAACGGCGCGGGCCGCAAGCGTGAGGAGCGTACCCTCAACGTCCAAATCCCGAAAGGCGTCGAGGACGGCAACCGTATCCGTCTGGCGGGTGAAGGGGAAGCGGGCGTTATGGGTGGCCCGCCCGGCGACCTTTACATCTTCATCGACATCGAGTCGCATTCGATCTTCAAGCGCGAGGGGCCGGACCTGTTCTGCCGTATCCCCGTGCCGATGGATCTCGCCGCGCTCGGCGGTCATATCGAAGCCCCGACGATCGACGGGGGCCGCGCCCGCGTGGCGATCCCTGCGGGTGCGCAGTCCGGCAAACAATTCCGCCTGCGCGGCAAAGGGATGCCCGTCCTGCGCCAAAACCGCGAGGGCGACCTTTACATCGAAGTCGGCGTCGAAACCCCCACCAACCTGACCAAGCGCCAGAAAGAACTGCTCGAAGAGTTCCAAAAGATCGGCGAGAGCAACAAGAACAGCCCTGAATCAGACGGCTTCTTCTCGCAGGTTAAGGAATTCTGGGGCCGGATGACGAGTTGAGTGGTTTTCACTGACTGCACGTCATTCCGGCGAGGGCCGGATCCGTTTTCAGATATCGCTAAAGCCTAAAGGTCTGAAAGCCTTTCCAATTTACCGCTCTCCGCACGATGTCTATTTTTGGGACTGCCGCAAAACAGGCGCAGTCTTGCGCGGTGAATGAGTTGCTGTAAGCTGTTCCCACACTTCGGGGGGAGCGTGCGGTGACATTGGAGACGATATTGGCATGGTCGCCCCCGGCGGTGATTGCGGCGATCTATGCGGTTTATTCGAAAATCCTGCTGGCGGACAAGAAATACGCCCCCAAGCTGCGCGGATGGCTGGAGGGGGAGGTGTGGAGCGTCGCTTATGTGCGCCTGCTGCACCGCCTGAGCGCGCGGTTGCGGATGTGGTTCGGGGCGCGGCTGTTTGGCGGCAAGGCATTTAACACATGCTTTGTATTGGCGATGGTCTACGCGTTCGGGTGGTTTTGGATTTCTGCGGTACTGCAATCAAACAATGGCGACGAGCGGTTCGGCGTTCTGATCGGATTGGCATTGGGCGTACCCGTCGGATACGGTGTGTATCGTCTGACGCGGCGTATCCGCGAAAGACACAAAGCCCTGCGATTTACACAACCGGACCGCGCGAAGTGGTTATGGTTCCGTGAATATTCGCTGTATTTTGCTGTCGGGGGCATCGCAGTCGCAGGCGCAGTCGCAGGCGCAGTCGTAGGCGCAGTCGTAGGCGCATTCGCAGGCGCAGGCGCAGTCGCAGGCGCATTCGCATTCGCAGGCGCAGTCGCAGGCGCAGGCGCAGTCGTAGTCGCAGTCGCAGGCGCATTCGGAGGCGCATTCGCAGGCGCAGTATTCTTTATATTATTCATTGGATTACCCTTTATCAACGCCATATTCGATTGGCTGTCATGGGCCGCGAGCCGCTGGCTGGTCCGGCGGTTGATTAATGACGCGGTAAACCCGGATCCGATGCGGCGCTGGCTGTTGCT
>CALFAK010000083.1 GCA_937948985.1 uncultured Neomegalonema sp.
TACGGTTTTTCGCGCTGATTTCAGCTGATTTCGCGCGTTTGGGGTCATGGGCCGATGCTGCGGCGGGGGAATTGGTGTCCTGTGGGGTGGTTTGCGGGTGGTGGCGCTCGGTTCGGGCAAGATTTTACCCGCATTGCGCGAAGTGTTGGAGCGCGCGGTGGTTGTGGCGGCGACGGTTTGGCATCGCAGCGGTACGGGTCTGGCGCGGGAGCGTTGCGGGTTCGGTCCGTTTCTCAGCGGGGTGGCGGTGCGTTCACGGCATTGTCACGGCTTTGTGATGGCACCCCTGCCGCGCGTGTATTTCAGGCGCCGTATTCGGCATCGGTGACCTTTTCCATCCAGTTTGTGGTCTCGCCGTTATCGGCTTCCTGAATGGCGATATGGACCATGCCTTGGGTTGCGGAACCGCCGTGCCAGTGCTTTTCGCCCGGGGGAATCCAAATCGTATCGCCCGGCAGAATGTCGATGGCGGGCTGTCCCTCGGTCTGAAAACGGCCCGCACCGGACAGAACGTGCAGGGTTTGGCCCAGCGTATGCGTATGCCACGCCGTCCGCGCACCGGGGGCAAAGCTGACCCTGACAGCGCGCACACGGGCGGGTTCCGGGGCATCAATGATCGGGTCCATCTGCACAGCCCCGGTAAACCAGGCTTCGGGGGGTGTTTTGGTGGCGCGGCTGTTGGCGGGGTGGTGGATCATGGGGGACGCTCCTGAAGAATCGCTGTGATTGTACGATCTTACGGCAGAGCGTTGCGGAGGCAACTATCGAAGATTCTTGCGGATATCCAGTTCGTTCAGCGGCGTTCTCACCGTCTCGTTGAAGCTCATGACAGACAAAACGCGCTCAGGGTTTGGCCCTTTGTGGATGAAGGGCAGGTGTAAGGCCTGGTAGATCTGGTATTCGTGCCCCTGCTTCCAACCCATTGATTTACAGACGTGATTGGGTTGTTTTTGCTCCAGTGCGCTGGTGAGTCTGTGCCGTATGTCGCTCAAATTGGCGGCAGGCATCACGTCATCAAGGTACTGTTTGTGCATCGCAATCGGCATCTTGTGCCGCACATCCTCGCCCACGAGAGAGATGAAGAACCGCGCGTCCGGCTGTGCGTCGTAAAGCACCAGACGGGGCAGGATTGCGGTGTTTTCTGATGGTTTGAAAGCCGACCAGTGCGGCACGCCGCCTGCCGCATCATACCAGCCGCGCCAACGCCGCAGGATCAGGCTTAGAACCGCATCATCGGGTTCCTCAGAAGGCTGTAATGGCAGGCTTTCTGCGATTAAAAACGCATTCGACGCCTCAGCTTCGCACGCCGCTGAGGGCAATGGTTGCGGCGCAAACGCCGGCGTGCGGGAAAACCGATGGAAAAAAGCGCGCATGTGATTTGTCCGTTGAGAATCTAATCTGTGTACGGTGTATAATTGCGAGGGGTAAAAAATCGGATAGCGTTCGCGGTTGGCTTTTATGAGTATTCCCGATCAAGTTGAAGCGGGATTCCCGCCAAGACCTTCTTCGTGGATTCTGACGCTCTATGGTTCAATCTGATCGCGGATACTCTAATTCACCTTCCGCTCAATGCAGCGGAAGTCGACCTCCGGTTGGCTGTTGTCAAAGTCGACATGGGCGACATTGAGGTCGTGGCGGATGCACCAAAGCTGTAACCCGCGTGCGGTCAAGCCCGCCTCCAGGCGCGTGTAGTCGCGCAAAGAGACGGCTCCGGCTGTCCCTGCGGCAATCTCGTCGGCGCATTTTGAGCAGACGATAGGCTCGCGGATGGTGCGGAGCAGATGTGACAACTCTTCAGGAACACGCATGATAACGCCTTTTTGCCCTTGTGGGATGACAGTGTAAGCCTGATATAAGGCCGCAAAGTCAAAGACTATCAGATTGGAATAAGACGATGTTCATTACCCCCGCCTATGCGCAGGCCGGCGCGCCCGCCCCCGATCCATTGATGACGTTCCTGCCGTTCATCCTGATCTTCATCATCATGTACTTCCTGTTGATCCGTCCGCAGCAGAAGCGCCTGAAGGAGCACCGGGCGATGATCGACGCGCTGAAACGCGGGGATCGTGTGGTGAGTGCCGGAGGAATGATCGGGAAAGTCACGGCTGTCGGACCCGCCGAAACAGACGAAGTAACCGTTGAAATCGCGGACGGGGTGAAAGCCACATTCGTGAAATCGACCATCACCGCCGTTCTGTCGAAGACGGAACCTGCCAAAACCAAGTAAGACGCCACGCCGGATGTGGCAGAGGTTCAAATGCCACATCGCGCCCACTGGAAAAAACTGACGATCATCGTTCCGGTGATCGTGTTTGCTGTCTTCTGTTTGGTGCAAGCGCGCGCGGATCGGTTGTGTGTGCCGGGTCAGGAGGCGGAGGATGAGGTTGAGACTTGCGTTCTTCTGAAGCTTGATATGGATGGCGTTTGGTCTCATAATCTTGGGATTAAGGGCCAAGAAATACGTAATACAATGCGCGAGGCTGGTGTTAGAAAGCGGTCGATTCCGGTTGCGGATGATTTTTCAGTGTCTCTTCGTATTTCAAAGCCTGAGAAAAGGTCGTTGGCCTACGCAGCCTTGCGGGAACGCTTCTCTGCTAAGGATTTCGAGCTAACACGCTCCGAGGATGGTGCGACGTTCACTCTGACCATGACCGAAGCATATCGTGAAACGATGACCGAGAGCGTAATGCAAAGATCGCTCTCAGTGCTGCCTCACCGATTGGATCGGACGTATATGTTTGGTGTTGGGGTGGCGCGGGTTGGCAAATACTGCATTTTAGCGCATGTACCCGGTTATGATCTCTCGTCTGCGAGGCATCATGGCCCAAGTTCTCGTGTTTCGGTCCACTATGTCGAAGCCGAGGGCGCGCTGCAGGATCTGCAATCGTTTACGAAGAGGCCGCTTATGGTCGTGTCCGATGCGCGGCAGGACGGGCGCTACTGGACGGTTCTCAAGCAATCGATGTTCGATGACAGGCTTGGCCGCTACAAAATAGATTCCGCCCGTCACCAAACCGATTTCTGGTCCGCTGAACCGACAGTCACGTTCCGGTTTCAGGATACCAGCCGTAAACGGTTTGGTAATAATGATTGGTTTTTTGAGGGAAAACGGTACGCCGTTCTCTTAAACGGAAAAGTTATCGCAATCAGCCCTTTGAAGGATTTACCACTCAATGATAGGGAAGGCCGTATTCGCGGTTTTTCAACGGTTGCTGACGCGAAGAAGGTTGCTGCGCTGATGAATCTCGATGGTTTGCTCGCCAAGTTTGTCAAGGTAAGCGACGAAAATGAATGTGCCGTAACGTAAGAATCGGCGCATAGAATTGTATGGTCCGCTTTGATTAGCGGCAGTTAGAGGCTTTCATGCTCTATATCGCACCCTGGAAGAAGGTCATGATTATCTTGATGATAATCGCTGGCGTTCTGTTTGCCCTTCCCAACGCTCTGAACGAGGAACGTCGTGCCGGATTGCCGGACTCGTTGCCGTCGGACACAGTGAATTTGGGACTGGACCTTCAAGGTGGGGCGCATGTTCTGGTTGAGGCCGAGATGGACCCGGTCTTCGAGGAACGGCGTGAGATACTGGCGCAGCAGTTGCGCGATAACCTGCGTGAGGCGGGCGTCAAGAAACGCTCGCGCCCGATTATCGATGGCGACAGTGTCAGCTTCCGCATCCCCGATGCCGCCGAAGTCGCGTTGGCGCGGTCGGTGTTTGAGGAAATCCCTGAACCGCTTGACAACGCCATCGGTGGCGCGGGCGGTATGGATTTTGAGCTGACGGAAAATACCGAAAGCCAGACTTTCACGCTGACCATGACCGAGGGCGCAAAGTCGCAGATTACCGAGCAGGTCATCATACGCTCGCTGGAAGTCGTGCGGCGGCGTATCGATCCCGATGGCATCAAGGAACCCTCGGTTACTCGGCAGGGGGAGGATCGTATCCTGATCCAAGTTCCCGGTGCGGAAAGTGCGGAGGCGATTCTGCGGATCATCTCCGCCCCTGCGGTGCTGGGCTTTCACACGGTCAGCCTCGATTACGGCCAGTCTGATCTGGTCGCCGGAAAAGTCGCGGCGGGGTATAAAATCGCGCCTGATCTCGAAGATCCTAACCGGAAATGGGCGATCTCGCGCGTTCCACTGATCCTCGGTGAGGATGTTGTGGATGCGGGTCCGGGCTTTGATCAGCAGACTGGCGAGCCGATTGTGACGTTCCGGTTTAACGGGCGTGCGGGCAAGGCGTTCGGTAACTGGTCGCTGAACAATGTCGGCAGCCTGTTTGCGATTGTGATTGACGGCAAGGTCATCTCGGCGCCCTCAATCCGTGAGCCTATTCTGGGTGGTGCGGGCCAGATCAGCGGTAACTTTACTTCTGAGAGCGCGACCGAATTGGCCGTGCAGATTTCGTCCGGTGCGTTGCCCGCGAAGCTGATCGATTTGGAATCCCGCACGGTGGGGCCGGAATTGGGTGCGGATTCTGTGGCGGCGGGCGCGATTGCGTGTTTGATCGGCTTGCTGGCGGTGATCGCCTTTATGATCGTGGTCTATGGCAAGTTCGGTATCTATGCCAATGTGGCGCTGATCGTGAACCTGACGTTGATATTGGGTGTTCTCTCCGCGCTGGGGGCGACCCTGACGCTACCGGGGATTGCGGGTATCGTGCTGACCATCGGTATGGCGGTGGATGCCAACGTGCTGATCTTTGAGCGGATACGTGAGGAGTTGGAGGCCAAAAAGGGCGCGGCGCGGGCGATTGAGACGGGTTATGAGAAAGCGCTTACGGCGATTGTTGACGCGAACATCACAACGCTGATCGCCGCGATTATCCTCTACGCGATGGGGTCGGGTCCGGTGAAGGGCTTTGCGGTCACGCTGGGTATCGGCATCATTACTTCGGTCTTTACCGCGTTCTTTGTGACGCGCCTGATGGTGGCGCAGTGGTTTCAGTGGAAGCGCCCGAAGACGTTCAAGATCACGCTACTGGAGCTGGTACGCAACGGCACGAAGATCAAATTCCTGAGCGTGCGCCGGATTGCGGTTACATGCTCGATCATTGCGATGATTGCCTCCCTCGGCCTGTTTGCGACCAAGGGGTTGAATTACGGCATCGACTTTAAGGGCGGTACGCTGATTGAGGGCCGTGTGGCGGGTGAAGCTGATCTGGGCGCGATGCGGAGTATCCTTGGCGACATGGACCTCGGCGATACGCAGGTGCAAGGCTTCGGCTCGGCCAGTGATGTCTTGATCCGGGTTGAGGATGTGAAAGGCGGGGATGAGGCGCGCAAGAACCTGTCCGGTCTGATCGGAACAGCCTTGCAAGCGGAGTTCGACAGCTTTGAAATCCGCCGTGTCGAGAGCATGGGTGCGAAAGTGTCCGGCGAGTTGGTGACGGCTGGTATCCTCGCCGTGGTGCTCGCGATTGCGTCGGTGCTGGTCTATATCTGGCTGAGGTTCGAGTGGCAGTTCTCGGTTGGCGCAGTGGCGGCGCTCGGGCATGACGTGATCCTGACCATCGGGGTTTTCTCGCTGATCGGGCTGGAGTTCAACCTGAGTATCATCGCGGCAATCCTGACGATTGTCGGGTATTCACTGAACGATACTGTGGTCGTGTTCGACAGGGTGAGGGAGAACCTGCGGCGCTATAAGAAAATGGTGTTGCAAGATTTGCTGAACCAATCGCTGAACGAGACGCTGTCACGGACCTTAATGACATCGATCACCACCCTGATCGCCTTGCTGGCGCTCTACTTCCTCGGTGGTCCGGTGTTGCAGGGCTTTACGTTTGCGATGATCTGGGGCGTGATTGTGGGGACGTATTCGTCGATTTACATCGCCTCGCCGATCCTCAAGAAACTGGGCGTCAAGCGCGATTGGTCCACGCCGAGCGATGACACGGTTGGCACGGGTGTGCAGTTCGGGACGGCTGACAGTCCGTAGGGATTGCGCGCTTTTGAGATGATGGAGATGCCCCGCTTCGGTGGGGCATTTTTGTTTGTGATAAGGGAGTCTTTCGAGGCAGGAAAAGCGCCTGACCGTGGGAGGGTCGGGCGCGTGTCAGTGCTGCGCACTGCCGCAAGAAGAATGATCTTCAAACCGCCTCAAAAACCTCAGGCCGTGCCGCTTTCGGTTCGAGGAAGTCCGGTGTCGGTAAGCCCTTTGAGCGCAGGAATTCGGCGTTGTACAGCTTTGACTGATAGCGGTTGCCGTAGTCGCACAGGATCGTCACGATGGTGTGGCCCGGTCCCATATCTTTGGCCATCCGCATCGCGCCCGCGACATTGATCCCTGTGGAGAGGCCCATGCACAGACCTTCTTCAGTCAGCAGATCGAACATGATCGGCAGGGCTTCGGCATCGGGAACCTGATATGCGAAATCGGGTGTGAAGCCTTCGAGGTTGGCGGTGATGCGGCCTTGGCCGATGCCTTCGGAGATGGAGGAGCCTTCGGATTTCAGCTCGCCATTGGCGTAAAAGTTATAGAGCGCCGCGCCATTGGGGTCGGCGAGGCCGACTTTGACACCCTTGGGCTGGAGGGCCATGCCCATGCCCGCCACGGTGCCGCCTGATCCCGCCGCACAGATAAAGCCATCGACTTTGCCGCCCGTCTGCTCCCAGATTTCCGGTCCTGTCGTATCGATATGCGCCTGACGGTTGGCGGTATTGTCGAACTGGTTCGCCCAAATCGCACCGTTCGGCTCGGTGGCGGCGATTTTCTCCGCCAGACGGCGCGAGTAATGGACGTAGTTGTTGGGGTTTTTGAAGGGCGCTGCCGGAACCTCGATCAGCTCGGCTCCCGCAAGGCGCAGCATCGCTTTTTTCTCTTCGCTTTGCGTATCGGGAATCACGATGACCGAGCGGTAGCCCATCGCCGCACCGACCAATGCGATACCGATGCCTGTGTTTCCGGCGGTTCCCTCAACGATGACACCACCGGGCTGCAACTGGCCTTTGGCCACGGCGTCTTGGATAATTGACAGGGCGGCGCGGTCTTTCACGGATTGGCCGGGATTCATGAACTCGGCCTTGCCGTAGATGTTACAGCCGGTCAACTCGGACGCTTTGCGCAAGCGGATCAACGGGGTGTTGCCGACGGCATCGGGCAGGTCTTTGTAAATTTTCATCCGGTGATCCTTTCATGCGCAGAGAGCGACTTGTTAGGGCGGATGAGTGATTGCGTAAAGGCTTGGAACATTTTGGCCATAAATCACGTTTATGTGTCGTGGCTCACCACAAGGAGATTTCCATGTTCGATCATTCAGTCTCGCGTCGCATGGCCTGTTCAGGTCTGCTTGCCCTTGCGGCATCCCCAAGTTTCGCGGCAACGGCGGGGGGGCGCAGGACATTCGATGTTTATCGCGGTGATAGTCTCATTGGTACCCATGTTTTGAATGTGCGCCGGGAAGGAGAGCGGGTGCTGGCGGACACGGATGTGAATATTGCGGTGAAAGTGCTGGGCTTTACCGCCTATCGCTACACGCTGTCCTACGCTGAAGAGTATGATCTTTCCGGCAATCTTCTGTCGTTGAAGGGTACATGTGACGATGACGGCGATCCCGATTTTGTGAGAGCGACCCGTCAGGGCGATACGCTTATGATCGAAGGGTCGGGCTATAACGGTGCTGCGCCGGGGAATGCATATCCGACCAGCTATTGGATCGATCATTCCTTCGACAACAGCCCGTGGATCAGCACGCAATCGGGCGAGTTGTTGAATGTGTCGGTCAGTCCGATTCAAGTGGCCGAAGCACCCTCAGGAGCGACCAGTCTGCGGGCGGCGGACGGGGCGGGGTTCAATATCGACCTGTTCCTTGATGCGCAGGGCGAGTGGATCGGCTCGGCATTTGACGCCAAGGGTGAGCGCGCCACCTATCGTCTGAAGGACAGTACGGGGCCGTTGAGCTTCTGATCCATTAATACGAGAGAGCGTCATATGAGCGGTGCTGACTATATCCCATCCCCGAAAGACGGTGCCGCTTGGGTAACCGGGGCCAGTGCGGGCATTGGCCTCGCGGTGGTTGAGCGGTTGGTGAAGGACGGCTGGACCGTCTACGCCACCGCGCGCAGCGAGGAAAAGCTGAACGCGCTGGCCGCCGGGTCAGGGGGCAAGATCATTGCCGCGCCCGGCGATGTGACCGATCCTGAGGCCATGCAGGGTATTGTGGACCGGATTACGGCGGCGGAGGGGCTGTCGCTGGTGATCCTGAACGCGGGGGTCTATATCCCGATGCGAGCGCAGGAGTTTAATGTCGACGATGTGAAAAAGCATATGGATGTCAACATCATGGGCGTCGCCAACGGTCTGGCCCCGGCGATGGCGTATATGTTGGAGCGGGGCAGCGGGTGCCTCGCGCTGGTGTCGTCTGTGGCGGGGTATCGCGGTTTACCGAAAGCGGCGGCGTATGGGGCGACAAAGGCGGCATTGATCAATATGGCGGAGGCGCTGGCCTATGACCTGCATCCGAAAGGGGTGCGGATTTCGCTGATCTGTCCGGGATTTGTCGAGACGGATGCTACCGCTGTGAATGATTTCGACATGCCGTTCCTGATGAAAACGGATGATGCGGCGGAGCGGATTGTGGCGGGGCTGAAAAAAGCGAAGTTCGAGATCACATTCCCGCTGCGCTTCTCGTTGATCCTCAAATCCATGCGCTTCCTGCCCGCACGCGCCTATCTGTGGCTGGGGACGAAGGCGATGGGGTGGGATAAGATTGACGATTGACCATATAAACATGCCCGCCCCGTGAAAAGGGCAGGCATTGGCGTCTGTCTATCAGTTCGTGATTTGATACGTCGGCGTGGAAGGTGCGTAGTAGGTGGTTGAGCTGTCGATTGTTGTCGATGGCTGTGTGTAGATAGTTTGCGGCTGATAACTGTCTGTTACGGTTTGACCTGCGGGATTGTAGGGCTGTGTATCGTAGACGAGGCAGCCGAAATCGTTGTTCGGATCATTGTCATTGCAAGGGTCAACCGATCCGGTGTTTGAGATCGTTGTCGGCGCGTATGCCGGAGCTTGGGTCGCGGGGGCGTACATGGTTGTCGCCGGAGCGGAGTTTAGAACTGTGGGCGCGCTCATCGTCGTTGAGTTCAAGGTGTATTCATTTTCCGCGCTGGCGAATGCTGCTGTCGAGATGCAGGTGAAAGCCAGTGCGAGACCGATTGTCTGATAACCGCGCATAAGGTGGTTCCTCGTCGATTGTAGGTTGATGCATGGTGTGTTTAACGCGACGTGATTAAGGAACGATAAAGCCTAATTGATGGTGCAAATCAGGCTGTGGCATGGTCGGATCGCGCTGGAGGCGCTGTGGAGTCCTTTTCGGGCCAATTATCTTCCCCATAATGCTATGTGTCCGGCCTGAGCCGTGCCCATACTGGCCCCTCATCGGCAATGGAGCGGGCGCAGATGTCTGGATATTCGGTATGGTCGGTTCTACGCGAGGGCTTGCGCGGACAAACGGGATGGGATCGTGCGTGGCGTGATCCGCAGCCCAAGGCCGAGTACGATGTTGTCATCATCGGTGGCGGCGGGCATGGGCTGGCGACGGCATATTATCTCGCGAAGAACCACGGTGTCACGAATGTCGCTGTGGTGGAGAAAGGCTGGCTCGGCGGCGGGAATACCGGGCGTAACACGACCATCGTGCGCTCGAATTATGTGCAACCGAAAAGCACTGAATTCTATGAGCATTCTGTCAAGCTGTGGGAAAATCTCAGCCACGATCTGAACTATAACGTCATGTTTTCTCAGCGCGGACAGCTGGGCCTGTTCCATACGCCCGCCGCCCGCGACGGGCAGGCCAAGCGTGTGAATACGATGGTTGCGAACGGCATTGAGGCGCAGTTGTTGGACCGTGAGCAGGTGCGGGCGATGGTTCCACATCTGGATTATTCGGAGAATGCCCGCTTCCCGATTCTGGGCGCGATTTTTCAGGCCCGTGCGGGTACTGCGCGCCATGACGCGGTGGCGTGGGGCTTTGCGCGCGGGGCCGATCAGCGTGGTGTCGATATTTTGCAGCAAACCGAGGTGACGGGTATTTTGCGCGAGGGTGGCAAGGCGGTCGGGGTTGAGACCTCGCGCGGGACCATTCGGGCGAAGAAAATCGGAGTCGCGGTGGCCGGCAGCACGGGGCATGTGATGGGCATGGCGGGTATTGAGCGCTTGCCGATCGAGAGCCATAAGCTGCAAGCGTTTGTCTCCGAACCGTTGAAACCGTTGCTGGATTATGTGGTCAGCTACGGTGCGCCGGGGGCGCATTTTTATATCAGCCAATCGGATAAGGGCGGCATGGTGTTCGGCGGCGATCTGGATTTTTACAATTCCTATGCGCAACGCGGAAACCTGCCGATTGTGACGGATGTGGCGGAAAGTGCGCTGGCGATTATGCCGTGTCTGGGGCGGGTCAAGCTGCTGCGGCACTGGGCCGGTATCATGGATATGAGCATGGACGGCACGCATATCATGTCGAAAACGCCCGTTGAGAACCTCTATATGAACGCGGGCTGGTGCTATGGCGGGTTCAAGGCGACGCCTGCGAGTGGCTGGCACTTTGCCGACCTGATCGCGAATGAGCGGCCCGATGACCTGACCGAGGCGTTCTCGCTGGATCGGTTCGAGCGGGGCTACGCCATTGACGAGAAGGGCATGGGGCCGACCCCCAAGATGCATTGATGTGTGCCGGTAATGCAGTCCCGGACCTGAACCGGGCCTCGAAGAATTGTGAAAGGCCCCGGATCAAGTCCGGGGCGGGGGAATAAGAATATGATCCGTATCAATTGTCCCTTCTGCGGTGAGCGCGACCATAGCGAGTTCAGCTATGGCGGCGACGCGACCGTGATCTATCCTGAGCTTGACGCGCCGGAGGCGGAGTGGGCCGAGGCGGTCTATCAGCGCAGCAATCCGCGCGGACCGCATAAGGAATATTGGCATCACGTCTCAGGCTGCCGCGCGTGGCTGATCGTCGAGCGCAACACGCTGACTCATGAGATGGGGGCGGTGACGTTTGCCCATGCGGGGCTGACGAAGGCGGTGGAGGGATGATGCCGATTGTAAAAAAACGCCTCTGCCCCGCACCCCGATGCGGGGCCTTTGCGGGCGCGGGTGCGTTGCTGAAGGTGGCCCCGCATCAAGTGCGGGGAAGAGACAGTATTTCCAATCTGCTTTACAGTCCGACAGCCTTTTTCAGCAGCGCATTGGCGTGGGCTTCCCAGTCATCGGGGTGTGCATCGCGCAGCGCGTTGAACACATCGCGGTCGAGCGGGAGTGTGGCGACAACATTTTCTGCGCAAGGTGACGTCTTAGGTTTCCAGCGCTTTACCGGACCTGTAGCTTCCCATGTGTCGGGGTCTTCGGTGATGGCACGACGAATGGCTGCGTCTTCCTCATCAGTGACGGGAATGATTTTTGGGAGTGTGCGTTCAGCCATTTCGTGCCTCTCTTGCCCATTTACGTTCTTCGGGTCGGGTGGCCCTGCGAAGCGAGATTATTCTGGTCGTTTCTTCTCTTTCGGGAATGGCGACAGAATAAAGTTTATCGCTAATGGGGCCGATCACCAAATCACGCTCCTCCCCGTCAACATAGTGAATGTCGTGGACGGCATACTCCCACGCAAACCCGTCCATCGCTTCGAAACCGATGCCGTGTTTTCGGCGGTTGACCGCGTTTTTGGTTTCATCCCACTCGTATTCCACAGGATTTTCTTAGCAGAAAAACCCTTCTCGCGCAATTTATCTCCAAGGGGATCGGCATGAGCGGTCATCGTCTTACAACGGGTGGTCTGATTGATCGGGACGCGCCGTTATCGTTCAATTTTGACGGCAAACGCTATCAGGGGTTCAGGGGTGACAGTCTTGCCTCGGCGCTGATGGCGAATGGGGTCGATATTGTCGGGCGCGGGTTCAAGTATCACCGTCCGCGCGGCGTTATGAGCGCGGGGGTTGAGGAAGGCGGGGCGATTCTGACCGTGGGCGCGGGGGCGCTGCGTGAGCCAAATGTGAAAGCGCCGATGCAACCGCTGTACGGGGATTTGGTCTCGACAGGGCAAAACGCCTTTCCTTCCGTGCGGTTTGATGTGGGCCGTGTCAACGATCTGATGGGGCGGTTTCTGGCGGCGGGTTTCTATTACAAAACCTTCTTCGGCATCCGCAAAGGAACGAAAGACTGGATGATTTTCGAGAAATTCATCCGCAAGGCCGCCGGGATGGGGACCGCGTCGCGCGAGCCTGATCCGGCGAATTACGAGACGGCCCATGCGTCGTGTGATGTGCTGGTGATCGGGTCCGGTCCGGCAGGGCTGGCGGCGGCCAAAGCGGCGGCGGAAGCAGGGGAGGATGTTATCCTTGCCGAGCAGGATTTTGCCTTCGGTGGCGGGTATCTGTCGCAAGCGGGCGGCATCGACAAGGCGCTTGAGGCGGTTGGTGGGCTGCGCGAACTGGACGTGACGATGATGCCGCGCACGACGGCGTTCGGTCTTTATGATGGCTGCGTGGCCGGAATGGTCGAGCAGGTGGCGGATCAGCCGGGCGCGCATGGGGTCAGACAGCGGCTGTGGATTGTGCGTCCGCAGCGGATCATCCTCGCCACGGGGGCGATTGAACAGACGATTGCGTTTGGCAACAATGACCGCCCCGGTGTGATGCAGTCGGCGGCTGTGCGGACTTATTTGCACCGTTTCGGGGTTGCGCCGGGCAGTCATGCGGTGGTCGCGACGGTGAACGATGCGGGGTATGAGACGGCGGCGTCGCTTCGCGGGGCGGGTATCCGCACAACGCTGATCGATGCGCGTGAGGCGGGGCCGGACGCGCCCGACGGCGTGAAAGTACTGCGCGGGGTGATTCCGGTACAGGCCAGAGGGCGCAGCCGGCTGTCCGGGATTGAGGTCGGCAAGCGGTCTGCGGATGGTGCTATCACTGCGGATCGGGTGCTGGATTGTGATCTGCTGGCGGTGTCCGGCGGTTGGGCGCCTGCGGTGCATTTGACCTCTCATCGTGGTGTGAAACCCGTTTGGAACGAGGATTTGGGCTGCTTCCTCGCGGGGCCGACGGACGAGCCGCTGACAGTTGTCGGGTCTGCGGCGGGGATATGGGATGATGCGGCTTGCGTGGCGTCCGGTGCGGCTGCCGGAGCGGGGCAGGGCTACAATGCGCCCGCCTCTGACGCGCATCCGCCGATGCGGCTGTATGAGGTGAAAGTCCCGAACCGCAAGCTGAAATGCTTTATCGACCCGCAGCATGATGTCAGCACGGATGACGTGCGGCTGGCGCATCTTGAGGGGTTTGTCTCGGTCGAGCACGCCAAGCGCTACACGACGCTGGGGATGGCGACGGATCAAGGCAAGGTGGGCAATATTATCGGCCTCGCGACAATGGCCGAAGCCTCCGGTAAGTCGATAGAGGAGACGGGTACGACGACGTTCCGGCCCCCTTACACACCTGTTTCTATCGGGGCGTTGGGCGGGCGCGGAGTGAAGACGCATTTCCGGCCCATCCGCCGCACGCCGCTGCATGAGTGGAACATGCGCAACGGGGCGGTGATGACGGATGCGGGGCTGTGGAAGCGGCCCTGGTACTTCCCGAAAGACGGTGAGACGGTCGATGACGCCTATATCCGTGAGATGATCGCGGTGCGCACGAACGTGGGGCTGTGCGATGTGTCCTCGCTGGGCAAGATTATGGTGCAGGGGCCGGATGCGAGTGTGTTCCTGAACCGCGTTTACACCAACGCTTTCGCCAAACTGGCGGTCGGCAAGGCACGTTATGGGCTGATGCTGCGCGATGACGGGATCGTCTATGATGATGGTACGGTCTGGCGGATGAGCGAGAATGACTTCCTGATGACCACCACCACGGCCAACGCGGCGGGGGTTATGGCCAGGCTGGAGGAGTTGTTGCAAACGCGCTGGCCGGATTTGAAGGTGCAACTGACATCAGTGTCCGATCAGTGGGCGGGGATCGCGGTGGCTGGGCCGAAATGTCGGGATGTGCTGTCGGCGGTCGTCTCGGACTGCGATATGTCGGATGAGGCGTTTCCGTTTATGGGGGTGCGCGAAGGCAAGATTGCGGGCGCGGATGTGTGGATTGCGCGGATCAGCTTTTCAGGTGAACGGGCGTTTGAGGTCTATGTGCGGGGCGGCAGTGCCGAGGCGGTTATGGATGCGCTGTGGGCGGCGTCGCAACCGCATGATGGCGTGCTGTACGGCACCGAGGCGCTGGGCGCGATGCGGATTGAGAAGGGCCACGTTGCGGGGTCAGAGTTGGATGGGCGCACCACGGCGCATGATCTCGGCCTTGGCGGTATGGTGTCGAAGAAAAAGAGCTTTATCGGTAGTGCGATGATCGGGCGCGAGGGGATGGTTGATCCTGACCGTTTGCAATTGGTCGGTGTTGCGCCTGTTAATGCGGGCGCGCGGCTGCGGGCCGGGGCTTTGCTGACGGAAAAGACACCGATTAAGGGGCATGGGCTTGGCTTTATCACCGCTGTGACGGACAGCCCTGAATTGGGCCACTGGATCGGGTTGGCATTGATCCAGGGCGGATTGGAGCGTTGGGAGGGCAAGGAGATCAGCTCCGCCGATCCGGCGCGTGACGGGAATACGGCGGTGCGGATACTCTCACCACACTTCTTGGATGCGGCAGGGGAGCGGATGCGTGGCTGATTCATTGAACATACAGCAGGACGGCCTGAGCATCGTTGAGGAGAGCTGCGGTCCGTTTTGGCAGATCACGAGCTGGCCGGAGACGGTTGGCGCTGTGGAGCGAATGGCGGCGGATGCGTGCGGAGCGGCTGTCCCTGCGCCGGGCATGTGCGAGACGGGGGGCAAGGGTGCGGTGATGCGCATCGCGCCGCTCGTCTGGTGGATGATAGGCGCGGATGTTGTGCCCGGAGACGTGCCTGTGGATCAGGGAACGACGCTGGATATGACCGACAACCGCAAGCGGTTTGTTATCTCCGGCGCGCGGGCGCGGGATGTGATGATGCGGCTCGCGCCACTCGATTTCCGCGAAAATGCCTTTCCGGTAGGCAAAGTCGCCTCGACGACCGCGCATCATATGAGCGTTCAGATCGTGCGCCGTGACGGCGCGTTTGATGTGTATGCGACCGCCACTTTCGCGCCCGCGTTTGCGGAAGTGCTGGCCGAAACGGCGGCGCAGTGGGGGTAGGGCGTGGCTGTGGCCGCATTGTCATTATGGGGCTTATACCAGCGCGCGTGTCCGTCAGTATGTCGATGTTATAAAGCCTTGTCTTACCGCGACTTGGTCGCGGTATACATTGTTCTACACGCCTTGCACGATGGATCCCGCGAACAAGTCGCGGGGTGACTTCCGGTTTGAAATTAAAATTTTTCAGTGAATGCGATGCGCCAGCTTTATATGAAGCATTTTCCGGAATAGTGACCAAGTACCTAAAAAGTAGAAATGACAGACACTCGTGGGCTTGTCCCGACGATCCGGAACAGCACAATCTCTCAAATCACACCTCTGGATTGTCAGGACAAGCCGACAATGACGCTGATAGATTGGCGCTCGCTTTCAAGCGATCATCCTGGTGATATTTTCACTGTCAGAGGGCAATTGGTGTCATCGCTAAAAAAAACGCCGTGTCCTGAGAACACGGCGCTAGTTTGATGGGAGAAAACAAGAAACATCAGAAGCGGTAATGGGAAATTCACTTCTGATATTATCTTCTTAATCCATAATTCGTCTGATGAGTGTGATATTTATCACCTTATGCACTTCTGCGCGAGCGGCCGCCGCCGCGACGGCCTCCGGTGCTGCTTTTTGCTGCAGCTGCGGCGGCTTCTGGGAAGGTGGCTTCGCCTTTTTCGACCGCTTCCATCATTTTGCAGTGCTTGATCCACGCCGCGCCGCTGTCGTCGTTGCCCATGAGGAAGTTGGCGGCGCGGATCGCCTCCATTTCCTGCGGGCGGACGGGGTTCATAATGGCGGAGGTCATACCCGCGCAAATCGCCATTGGCAGGAATGCGCCGTTGATGCCGTGGCGGTTGGGCAGACCGAACGAGATGTTCGATGCGCCGCAAGTGGTGTTAACGCCCAGCTCGTCACGCAGACGGCGGACAAGGGTGAAGACCTGCTGTCCGGCGGTCTTCATCGCGCCGATGGGCATCACCAGCGGGTCAACGACGATATCATGAGCGGGGATGCCGAAATCTGCTGCACGCTCGACGATCTTTTTTGCGACCGCAAAGCGGACTTCGGGATCCTCGGAAATACCTGTGTCATCGTTGGAGATGGCGACCACGGGGACGTTGTATTTCTTGACCAGCGGCAGCACGAGTTCGAGGCGTTCTTCCTCGCCCGTGACCGAGTTGAGCAGGGGGCGGCCTTCGGCGGCCTCAAGGCCGTTTTCGAGCGCGCCGGGGACGGAGCTGTCGATACAAAGAGGCACGTCGGTGATGGCCTGGATGCGGGTGATCAGCTCACGCATCAGGGGCGGTTCTACGAAGTTGTTATCGGCGTAGCGGGGGTCTTCGGCCATTTTGTTGTTGAACACCGCGCCGGAGTTCACATCGAGTACGGTTGCGCCGCACGCGACTTGCTCAAGCGCGTCTTTTTCAACGGTAGAGAAATCGCCCATTTCCAACTCAGCGGCCAGCTTTTTGCGGCCCGTCGGGTTGATGCGCTCGCCGATGACGCAGAAGGGTTCGTCAAAGCCGATGGTGACGGTTTTGGTTTTTGATTCAAGAACGGTGCGCGTCATGGGCGGTGTCTTTCATTCAGGTGTTGAGAGCGTGATGCTCGCAGGAATGGTCAAAGTCGTTGCTCCCGGCTGATGCCGGGCGCGATTGGTTGTGTGTTAAATGTCATTGCCGGATTTGTTCCGACAATCCAGAGCGGCGTTGCCGTCGGGACTGGACCCCCGGAACAAGTCCGGGAGTGACGCTTGGGGAAGTGGGTCTAGCTATCCCGATTCTCATTGATCCATTCGGCGGACTTGCCGATGCCGCCGAGGGGGAAGAAGTGGACATGTGTGATGTTGAAGTCCGGCGTGGCGGCTTTGTGGCGGGCCAGGTCGGTTACGAACTCGTCCGGTTTGAACGGCAGCAGAAGCTTGGTCGCATCGGCGGCGCGTTTTTGCAACACGCGCAAGGACGGACCGACGCCGCAGGCAATCGCGAATTTAATCATGGTTTGCAGCTTTGCCGGACCCGCAACGCCGATATGGATCGGGATGGTGATGCCTTCGGCTTTGAGGCGGTCGGCCCATTCGATCACGGGGGCGGCCTCGAAGCAGAATTGAGTGGCGAGAGCCATGTCGGCATCGCTCGTTTCAGCGAATTTTTGCTTCCAACGCAGGGCGTCCATGACGTTTTTGTCTGAGCCGTCAGGATCAATGTCTTTGTTGCCTTCGGGGTGTCCGGCGACGTGCAGGCGTTTGAAACCCTTTTTGCCGAACAGGCCCGTCTCCATAAGGTCCATTGAGGAGGCGAGCGCGCCGTGGGGCTTGTCGACGCCACCCGCGAGTAACAGCGCCTGATCGACGCCCGCTTCGCCCTGATAACGGTCGATCCAGTCTTCGAGCATTGCCGCGTCTTGGATGATGCGGGCGGGGAAGTGGGGCATGACAGCGAAGCCGTCATCCGCGAGGCGTTTAGCCGTGTCGACCATTTCCCCGATCGGCGTGCCCTCGATATGGGCGATATAGACGCGGGTGCCGGGAGCGAGGATCGCTTTGAAATCCTCGACCTTTGCCGCCGTGCGGGGCATGACCTCGATTGAGCAATCTTGCAGGAATGCGCTGACCGCGAGTTGATCATGGTCGCTGCGCGAGGTGCGGTCTTCTTTTGAGCCGAAGAGTGACGATAGTAGCGCCATAGCTTTCTTCCCGAATGATGCCCGATTTGCGGGGCCTGTTGTCAACTTGCGTTTCCGTTCGAGGCGATGAGGGTTTTCAGCGCTTCTTGATCGTATTGTGTATCGATGCGTGCCGCTTCGGCCTCGACGATGGCCTCAAGGTCGGTGCCTTCGGCTTCATAGGGATCGCCCCGTCGCCAGGCGGCAAGGTAGTCGTCTGTGCTGGCCGCACCGCTTTTCATCGCCGCACGGTCGATGGCTTGTTCAAAACGCTCAGGCAGTTGGCGTTTC
This sequence comes from uncultured Neomegalonema sp., assembly GCA_937948985.1. Classification (GTDB taxonomy): domain Bacteria; phylum Pseudomonadota; class Alphaproteobacteria; order Rhodobacterales; family Rhodobacteraceae; genus JAHDDY01. The sequence goes on from CALFAK010000083.1 coordinate 18,093, forward strand.
GCATTCTTACGCCCCGCTTTGACGATAACCTGTGCGGGCATATCGCGCCAGTAGACGATTGTAACCTGTGGCATGGGCGTTCTCCATCACTCTCATAATTCCGCATATCCTCGCGCCGTGCGCGCGGATGCAACGGGGACGACTCCGTAGCAGTGAATCACGACAGGCATGATTTTCGTGCGGTCGAATCGCAATTCATCTGATTTCGATTTATTTTGTATTTCATATTTACACATAAGGAAATGTTGATATGCTTTTTAATATCAAGAATCGGAGATCATCATGCCTACACCAGCACCCCTTCAGGTTTCCTTTGAGGTTTTTCCGGCATCCAGTGACATCGGAATGGCATCGTTACAGCGCTGTGTTGATGATGTTTCGCGCTTTAAACCGCGATTTGTGTCGGTGACACATGGGGCGAACGGGGCGGATAAAGGCAAGACGTTGCGGTCGTTATCGGCACTGAAAACCCGGCAAACCGCGCTTCCTGTGGCAGGACATCTGACCTGTGTGGGTGCGAGTGCGGCGGAAACGCTGGCTCAGGCGAAGGCGTATGAAGAGGCGGGGGCGCGCTGGGTTGTGGCGTTGCGCGGTGACGGGGATGCGGGTGCCGGAGGCTCGGTAGCCGAGGATTTGCGCGGGTTTCAGAATGCGGCTGATCTGGTTTCAGGGCTGCGCAAGGACACGCGGATGCAGATTGCGGTGGCCGGATATCCTGAGCCGCATCCGGAATCGGGTGGTGAGGCGGCGGATTTCGACCACTTGAAGCGTAAAGTTGACGCCGGTGCTGATGCGATTATCACGCAATTCTTCTTCGATAACGATGACTTCTATCGGTATGTTGAGAATTGCCGGAAAGCGGGCATTGATGCGCCGATTATCCCCGGTATCATGCCGATCCGTGACTTCGCCAAAACCGCGCGTTTCGCGACCCGCTGTGGTGCCAGCGTTCCCTTGCGGCTGCTGGAACGGTTCGCGAAGGCGGAGGAGCGGGGGGCGGGGCACGAGCTGGCCCTCGCGGTTTGTGCCGGGCAATGTGATGAACTGCGTGAACAAGGTGTACGGTCCTTCCATTTTTATACGCTCAACGATGCGCGGTTGTCCGTTGGTACTTGCCAGGCGCTGGGGCTTGACCCGGTTGCGCCTGTGGATGGGGATGGCATTAACGTTGAAGGCAAGGAACTTGAGGCAATCTGCGCATAAGCCTTCCCGATTGCATCCGCTGCTGTTAGGGTCATTCTCAACGAGATAGGATTGCGCCTGTTACGTGATCCGTTTGGGTGAATAGCAGTGTTGCGCGAGGCATGTTTATGCTGGCGCGCACCTGTGTTGTTGAGGGGAAACGCCGTGGCGCCACCGCGCGACGCATCTGCTGACCCGTCGCCGGATAACGGCAATGGGCAGGCGGGGCATAGGTCCGGGCATCCGCAGAGGCGGGCGTCTGATAAAGGCAGGGAAAATATGCGCGTGCGCTCCTCAAAGGGACGGCATGACCATATTTTCGCGGCCCTTGACCTTGGAACAAACAATTGCCGTTTGCTTATCGCCCGCCCTGATGGGGAAGGGTTTCGGGTGATGGACGCTTTCTCGCGTGTTGTGCGTTTGGGCGAGGGCGTTGGCGAGTCGAATGTGCTAAGCGTTGAGGCGATGGATCGCGCTGTTGAGGCGTTGCATGTGTGTGCCGAGAAGATGGCGCGCAGGAATGTGACGCGTGCGCGTGCGATTGCTACGGAAGCTTGTCGCCGGGCGCTGAATGCGGCGGAATTCGTTGAGAGGGTGCGGCTGGAGACGGGGCTTTCCCTTGATATTATCGGTGCGGGTGAGGAGGCGCGGCTGGCGGTGGCGGGCTGTGCGCCGTTGTTTGATTCGCGGCGGGACTGCTTGCTGGTGTTTGATATCGGCGGGGGCAGTACTGAGCTTGTGTGGATTGATTTGCGCGACATGCCGCGTGAGCGGCGGCGGGATATTTTACTGGGTGTGCACCCGATTGCGACCGATGAGGCGGCATTTAGGCGTGATGTGAAAACACTGTCCGAGAACGCGCATTGGACATCGCTGCCGGTGGGTGTTGTGACGCTGGCCGAGCGGTTCAAGGGACTGACGAATGACCGTGAACGCTTTGATGCGATGCGGGAATTCACGAAATCGCTGATCGAGCCTTTTGCCGCCAATGGTGCAGGGGCGACGGCGGATCGGCTGGCGCGGATGCAGTTGCTGGGTACATCGGGGACGATTACGACGCTGGCGGGGGTATATCTGGATCTGCCGCGTTATAACCGTTCGCGGGTAGACGGGCTGTGGCTGGGGCGGGTGGCATTGTCGTCGCTGATTGATGATTTGCTGGCGATGGATCACGGGCAGCGTTCGCAGATACCGTGCATCGGTGATGACCGGTCGGAGTTGGTGATTTCCGGCGCGGCGATCCTGAGTTCGATCTTGCATTACTGGCCAACCGAAAAGCTGCGCGTGGCGGATCGCGGGTTGCGTGAGGGGTTGCTTTACGGATTGATGAATCGTGAGGATCAGGCGCGATGAGCGGTGGTGAAAAAGGCGATTCAGGGCGTGGACAGCGGCATCTGTTCACGCGGGTCAAAACGGCGAAGGGGCGCAAGCTGTCGTCGAAAAATTGGCTACAACGGCAGTTGAATGACCCTTATGTCAAGCGCGCCAACGCTGAAAACAGGCGCTCGCGGGCGGCGTTTAAGATTTCGGAGATTGATGACAAGTTCAAGTTCTTCAAGCCCGGTGTGCGGGTGGTTGATCTGGGCTGCGCGCCCGGTGGTTGGTGTCAGATTGCGTCCGAACGGGTGAACTCGACGGGTGAATTCAAAAAGCGGGCGCAAGGAACTGTACTGGGTGTGGATTTGCAGTTCGTCGACCCGATGGCGGGTGTGACGCTGATGCAGCTGGATTTTCTTGATGAGGGCGCGGATGCGCTGGTGAAAGAAGCGCTGGGCGGGTCTGCGGATGTGGTGTTGTCGGATATGGCAGCGTCCTCGACCGGACACAGGCAGACCGATCATTTACGGATCATGGCATTGTGCGAAGCGGCTCTGTTGTTTGCGCATGAGACTCTGACGCCGGGTGGTGTTTTTGTCGCCAAGATGCTGCGCGGCGGGGCGGACCAGGAATTGATGACTCAACTGCGCCGCGATTTCACCACTGTCCGCCACTACAAGCCCGGCGCGAGCCGCGCGGATAGTGCGGAGATTTTCATTGTGGCGCAGGGGTTTCGGGGTAACAGCGACGACCTGTCCTGATACAAATCTTGCGCTCTGTCCCATCCTCCCCTAACTATTCCCGATAGAAACACTCGGCTAACTCGGTTTGGGATACCTGTATGACCCGTCTTGCGCTTGAGGGCTTGCATAAGGCCTATGGCTCTTCGGTTGCGGTTGGCGATGTGTCGCTGACGGTTGCGCCGGGGCAGGTGGTTTGCCTGCTGGGGCCGTCTGGTTGCGGAAAGTCTACGACGCTGCGGATTGCCTCCGGCGTGGAGCGGCAGACGGCAGGGCGGGTGTTGATCGATGGGCGGGTTGTCTCGGATGACACGCTGCATGAGCCACCTGAAAGGCGCTCGGTCGGGCTGATGTTTCAGGATTTTGCCCTGTTTCCGCATCTGACTGTCGCGCGGAATGTGGCGTTCGGGCTTGCCAAGTTGAAACGGTCGGCGCGGATGGATGTGGCGATGGCGTATCTTGAGCGGGTCGATATGGGGCGGCACGCGCAAAAATATCCGCATGAGCTGTCAGGTGGTGAGCAACAGCGGGTGGCGCTGGCACGGGCGCTGGCGCCGAAACCGCGCGTTATGTTGATGGATGAGCCATTCTCCGGCCTTGATAACCGCTTGCGGGATGAGGTGCGTGATGCGGCACTGGCGGTGCTGAAAGATGAAGATGCCGGCGTGTTGTTGGTGACGCATGACCCTGAGGAAGCGCTGCGCATGGGCGATCAGATTGCGCTGATGCGGGACGGGATGATCGAGCAGATCGGCGCGCCCTATCATATTTATAACAACCCCAAAGACCGCGATGCAGCGGCGTTTTTCAGTGATTTGAATGTGATTCACGGCTCTGTTCAATCGCGGCAGACGGATACGCCGTTCGGGCGGTTTTTGACACCGGGTTTGGTGGATGATGCGGATGTGGAGATTATCGTCCGGCCGCAACACCTGAAAATCGAATTGGATTCGGGCGAGCGTCCGGCGATGAGTGCAAAAACCGGGGTTCCTGCGCCCGGAACCGTGGTGCGGTCGCGGTTTATGGGGCCGGAAAGCCTGATCGAAGTGAGCATGGACCACGACAAATCCTGCTTGCGGGCGACGGTGCCGGGGGTGTTTACACCGGAGGCCGGAACGCGGGTGTGGCTGTCGCTGCGGCGGGAATCGTGCTTCCTGTACCCCTGTGCGAACCAGAGCAAGGTAGCCTCACCATTCGAGCGTGATGCCGTTTAAAACAGTTTGTTAACATTCTACGGCGCGTTTTCCCTTTAATGCTGTCGCGGGATTGCCTATGTATCGATCCAAGCGATGTGTGCAGCCGGACTGCGCACGATACGACGATTGAGGAGTACGACATGGGCGGCATTAGCATTTGGCAGCTCGCCATTGTGGGGATTTTGGTGGTCCTGCTGTTTGGCCGGGGCAAGATTTCCGAGCTTATGGGCGATGTTGCAAAGGGCATCAAGAGCTTCAAAAAAGGCATGAAGGACGATGATGATGAGGTTCAGGTTGCTGAACAAAACATCGCGTCTGACGGCACGGCACAGCCGATTGACGTGACGCCGAAACGGGAGCGTGAGGACGCTTAAGGCGCCCTGCGAGGAGCGCCCGGATGTTCGGTAACTTCAGTATGCCCGAATTGCTGATCGTCGGGGCGCTTGCCCTGATCGTGATCGGCCCGAAAGATTTGCCGCGTATGATGCGCTCTGTCGGCAAGTTCGTCGGACAGGCGCGCGGCCTTGCCAAACAGTTTCAGGATTCGATGAATGATGCGGCCCGTGAGGCCGATATTCAGGAATTCCGCGATGCGCGCAAGCTGATGGAAGGCAAGGCGGATACCAAGGGCATCACCGATACATTCAGCAAGGCGCTGGATTTCGATGATGAGGACGAGGAGCCGGACACGACGCCCAAGAAACGCAGTCCTGGTATGTCCGAAGATGAAATGGCGCGGATGGCGGATAAGTCCGGGTTAGGGGGCAACTCTGCCAACAAGGCCGCGTCAGCCGATGCGGATGTGGCAACCGCCTCTGAAACTGATACTGCCGAGACCGCTAAAGTAAGCTGATTTACACCGGACCCGCCCATGACGCATGAAGACATCGACGCCTCGAAAGCACCGCTGATCGAGCATTTGGCGGAGTTGCGGGATCGGTTGATCCGGTGTTTTATCGCGCTGGGCGTGATGTTTGTGGTCTGCTTTATCTTTCGCGATTACGTGCTGGGGTTCCTCGCGCAGCCGTTGCTGAACGTTGACCCTGATGCGGTGTTGCAGTCGATTTCGCCGCAGGAAGTGTTCTTCTCGGTCATCAATATCGCGCTGTGGGGAGCGTTTTTCCTGTCTTTCCCTTTCATTGCTTTGCAGATCTGGGGCTTCGTTGCGCCGGGGCTTTATAAGAATGAGCAGGGGGCGTTTTTGCCGTTTCTAATGGCGACGCCGTTTTTGTTTTTTCTGGGTGCGAGCCTTGCGTATTTCGTTGTTATTCCGCTGGCGCTGGATTGGTTGATCCAGTTTGCGGAGGCCGAGAAGGGTATTGCGGTTGAGAATACCAACACGGTTCGGGAATACTTGGGCTTTATCAAGACGTTGCTGTTCGCGTTTGGCATCAGCTTTCAGCTTCCGGTGCTGCTGACATTGTTGGGCCGTGCGGGGATTGTGACGGCGGATGCGCTGAAGGAATGGCGCAAATATGCGATTGTCGGGATTGCCTTTATGGCGATGATCCTGACCCCGCCGGACCCGATCAGCCAGCTTGCCTTGGGCATTCCGACCTATCTGCTGTACGAGATTTCGATCCATCTGGTGGCAATGTTCGAGCGTAAGGAGAAGAAGCGGCGCAAGGATTTGGGGCTGGATGACGACGAAGACGATGAGGATGATGATCTGTGAATGACGATGCGCTGACACGGATCGCTGAAGCATTAGAGCGGATTTCTCCGCCGCCTGCGCCTGTGCCGGATTTCATGCAAGCTGACGCCTATGTCTGGCGGCCCGGTGAAAATGTTGCGCATGACCGGTTGGATGCGGTGGCCAAGGTGAACCGTGTGGAGATCGACCTGCTGCACGGCATTGATCGTGCGCGCAATACGCTGTTGGAGAATACGGCGCGTTTTGCCAAGGGCCTGCCTGCCAACAACGCGCTGCTGTGGGGCGCGCGGGGGATGGGGAAGTCCTCGCTGGTAAAGGCGGCCCATGCGCAGGTGAATGCGGGCGGGGATCGGCTGTTGCTTGTTGAAGTGCTGCGCGATGATATTCCGACGATGAACCGCTTGCTGGCACTGGTGCGTGCGGCTGTGGGGCATCGGTTTATCCTGTTTTGTGATGATCTGAGCTTTGATCGGGATGACACGCATTATAAATCGCTGAAAGCCGCGCTGGATGGCGGGGTTGAGGGGCGGCCTGAGAATGCGGTGTTTTACGCCACCTCGAACCGCCGTCACCTGATGCCCCGCGATATGATCGACAATGAGAAACGCACGGGCATCAATCCCGGTGAGGCGACCGAGGAGAAAGTGTCGCTGTCGGACCGTTTCGGGCTGTGGCTGGGCTTTCATCCCTGCGATCAGGATCAGTTTTTGGCGATGATCCGGGGGTATGTTGACGCGCATGGCATCGCGATCAGTGATGACGACCTGCGGGCGCAAGCGATTGAATGGCGGCAGGGCAGGGGGGCGATTTCGGGTCGCGTTGCCTGGCAATTTGTGCAGGATTTGGCGGGCCGGATGGGTGTTGCGCTGAGCTGATACCGCTTTGGCAGGTGAATGTTGCGGGTATAGTGGATTTGTGGGCTTCAATTGCGTCAAAAACATAGAGCATTCTGATTTCCGCCTGTGACGGAAGGGAGGCGTTTGGCTATGCGCGTTTGCCATTGGCGTCAAAGAACACGATATCGGCGGGATCGGCGGTGACGCCGACGGTTTCAGTGCCCAGTTCAGGCGCCTCGCGGGTTTCGACGCGCATAATGATTGTGCGGCCTGTTGTGTCTTGCAAGTGGAGCAGCATTTCCGCGCCGAGTGCCTCTTGGAATTTCAAGGTTCCGTCAAACAGGCCCGTGCCGGGGGCGCAAAAGCGCAGGTGTTCGGGGCGGACGCCGATTTCAGTTGCGCTCGCGGGGCCGTTTTGTGCGGCTTTGGGCAGAAAATTCATCGGTGGCGAGCCGATAAAGCCGCCGACGAACTTGGTTTGCGGGTTGTTATAAACCTCCAGGGGCGCGCCGATTTGTTCGGCAATCCCCGCATTCATCACGATCATCCGGTCGGCCATCGTCATCGCCTCGACCTGATCATGGGTGACGTAGAGCGCTGTGACGCCGAGTTCGCGTTGTAAGGCTTTGATTTCCATGCGCATTTGAACGCGGAGCTTGGCATCGAGGTTAGAGAGCGGTTCGTCGAACAGAAAGACGCTCGGCTCGCGGACGATGGCGCGGCCCATTGCGACGCGCTGGCGCTGCCCCCCCGAAAGCTGGCGCGGTTTGCGGTTGAGATATTCGCCGATTTGCAGGAGTGTGGCAGCTTTATCGACCCGACGGTCGATCTCGGCCTTATCCATTTTCGCGATTTTCAGGCCATAGGCGAGGTTTTGGCGCACGCTCATATGCGGGTAAAGCGCGTAGTTTTGGAAGACCATCGCGATGTCGCGCTCGCGCGGTTCTAGGTCATTGACGACGCGGTTGCCGATGCTGATCTTGCCCGCCGTGATGCTCTCAAGCCCCGCAACCATGCGCAGAAGCGTTGATTTTCCGCAGCCGGAGGGGCCGACGATCACGATCATCTCACCATCTGCTATGTCGATATCGACGCCGTGAATCACTTCGGTTTTGCCGTAGGATTTGCGCACCGCGTGCAGGGAAACGTCAGCCATTGCTTATTTCTCGCTCTCGACAAGACCCTTGATGAACAGGCGCTGCATGAACAGGACAACGGCGGCGGGGGGCAGCATCGCCAGTATCGCGGTTGCCATGATAACAGGCCAATCCGCCCAGTCGTCGCCCGACGGGAACATCTGTTTAATGCCCATGACGATGGTGTTCATCTCCGGATCGGTGGTGACCAACAGAGGCCAGAGGTACTGGTTCCAGCCGTAAATGAAGAGGATGACGAAGAGGGCGGCGATGTTGGTGCGGCTGAGCGGGAGGAGGATATCCCGGAAAAACCGCATCGGCCCCGCCCCGTCGATTCGCGCGGCCTCGACCAGCTCATCGGGGATGGTCATGAAGAGCTGTCGGAACAGGAATGTGGCGGTGGCCGAGGCGATAAGCGGGAAAATCAGGCCCGCGTGGCTGTTGAGCAGGCCCAAACCCGCCGCGATCTCGTAGGTCGGGACAATCCGCACCTCGACGGGCAGCATCAGTGTGAGAAAGATCAGCCAGAAGAACACCATGCGGAAAGGAAAGCGGAAATAGACGATGGCATACGCGCTGATGATCGAAATCGAAATCTTACCGATGGTGATGCCCAGCGCCATGATCGTCGAGTTGACGAGCATCTTCCAGACTGGCGCGTTGACGCCTTCCAGCAGCGCGCGCTTGTAGTTCTCGATTAGATGCGGCCCCGGCATCAGAGGCAGGGGCGGGCGGATGATGTCTTGCTGGGTAACGGTGGAGGCCACAAAAGCGAACCAGATCGGGAAGCACATCACGGCGATGCCCAAAATCAGGCCGATATGGGTGAGCCAAACGCTCGCGCCTTTTTTCTCGACCATGCTCATCAGTAATGCACCTTGCGCTCGATAAAGCGGAATTGGACGATTGTGAGGATGCCGACCACGAAGAGCAGGATGACGGATTGTGCGGCGGAAGAGCCGAGATCCTGACCCACGAAGCCGTCTGCGAAGACTTTGTAGACGAGGATTGTCGTCGCCTGCTGTGGCCCTCCCGCAGTGATGGTGTGAATGACGCCGAACGTCTCGAAGAAGGCGTAGACGACGTTCACGACGAGCAGAAAGAAGGTTGTTGGCGAGAGTAATGGGAAGACGATCGTCCAGAAACGCCGCCAGAATCCGGCCCCGTCAATCGCCGCCGCCTCGATCACGGATTTGGGGATCGCTTGCAACCCGGCGAGGAAGAAGAGGAAGTTGTAGCTGACCTGCTTCCACGCCGAGGCGGCAACGACGAGACCCATTGCTTCGCCCGGATTGAGGACGTGATTCCAATTATAACCCAGCGCCTTAAGATAATACGGCGCGACGCCGATGGAGGGGTTGAACATGAAAAGCCAGAGCACGCCCGCGATTGCCGGGGCGACGGCGTATGGCCAGATCAGGAGCGTCCGGTAGATGCCTGAGCCTTTGATAATACGGTCGGCCATGATCGCCAGCCACAGGGCCGCGCCCATCGAAATCGCGGCTACGAGTGCGCTAAACACGGCAGTGGTAATGAAGGAAGCGCGGTAATAAGCGTCTTCGAGCAGGAAGGTGAAGTTTTCCAACCCAACATACTGCTCGCTGAGGCCGAACGGGTCGGGGAGGTAGAGCGAGCTGCGGGCGGCTTGGTAGGCGGGCCAGAAGAAGAAAACGAGCGTCACAAGCATCTGCGGCGCGAGAAGCAGGTATGGCAGGAACTTGTTATTGAATGTGACGCGCTGGCTCATGGTGTTATCCAAATGCAAAACGGCTCCAGTGTATAGCCGGAGCCGTTCGATTTGTTAGAGGAGATCACGAACACCGCTTATTTCGTGGACTTCTCGAACCGACGGAGCAGCTGGTTGCCACGGCGCACGGCGTTGTCGAGACCCTCTTGAGCGGTGTTATCGCCCGCCCAGATGCCCTCAAGCTCCTCGTCGATGATGCCGCGAATTTGGTCGAACGACCCTAGGCGCAGACCTTTGGAATTGCCCGTGGGCGCTTTGCCCGTCATCTGGCCGCCCGCGATTTCGGTGCCGGGGTTTTTCTCATAAAAGCCCTGCGCTTCGGTCAGGCCCGATGCTGCCGTTGTGATTGGCAGATAGCCCGTGTCCTGGTGCCATTTTGCCTGAATTTTCGGTGTGGAGAGGAAGTTCAGGAAGGCGGCGGCCCCTTTGTATTCTTCGGCTTCATGGCCCGCCATTACCCAAATGGATGCGCCGCCGATGATCGTGTTTTGTGGTCCGGACTTCAAAGCGGCGCCCCAGTAGGGCAGGTTGCGGATGGCGAAATCGAATTCGGCTTCTTTCTTTACACCCGCATATCCGGCGGAGCTTTCGGTGAAGAAAGCGCATTCGCCTGCGCGGAAGCGTGCGCCGCCCTCATTCCGGCGTCCGGCGTAGATGAATTTACCGTCCTTGGCCCAGTCGGCCATTGCCTGAATATGGGCAACCTGAACAGGGCCATTGAAGGCGAGCTCGGTATCGGTGCCAGCAAAACCGTTATCCTTGGTCGCGAAAGGAATATCGTGCCACGCGGACAGGTTTTCGAGGTGAACCCAGCTTTGCCATGCTGTTGTCAGCGGGCATTCATGTCCCGATTTCTTCAAGGCTTCCAGCGCGACAGCAACCTTTTCCCATGTGGCTAGGTTCATTTCGGGATCAAGGCCAGCCTCTTTCAACGCGTCTTTGTTAACATAAAGAACAGGGGTTGAGGCGTTGTATGGCAGTGAGAGCATCTTGCCATCTGTGGTCGTGTAATAGCCTTTAACAGCGGGCATATAAGCTTCGGGATTAAACTCAGTGTCCGTATCACTCATCAATTCGTGCATTGGCACGATCGCGCCTTTTGCGGCCATCATTGTTGCGGTGCCGACCTCAAAAACCATCAGCATGTGCGGCTGCTCACCCGCGCGAAATGCCGCAATCCCCGCGTTCAGTGTTTCAGAGTAGTTGCCTTTGTGTGATCCCACGATTTCGTAATCGTCTTGAGACTCGTTAAAGGTTTCGATTTGCTCAGCGAGCAATTCACCCAGTCGACCAGTGAATGCGTGCCACCACTGAACTTGCGTCGCCGCCATCGCCGGTGTTGCGCCCATGACGAGCGCTAGCGCAGCTGCTGTTACTGAAAAACGCTTCATAATTCCTCCCGATTTTTTTTGATTCCGATGCACGCCCCCACAATTCACAGTTTACACGGTACTCCGATACTGGCCACAAAATTGTGGCGTTATTAAATTCAAATCACAGATAGTGCCATTGTTGGACGCTTGCACAACAAGGTTAGTTGTCTTTTGAAATAAACAGCGCTTTGGAAAACGCTGTTTGAGGGGTGAGCAAAATTTATGCGTTCACGTCGATGACAACGCGGCCCTTTACCTGACCTTTCAGGATTTGCGGGCCGAGTGTGGTCAAATCGCCCAAAGTTGCCGGATGAACCATTGCGTCGAGCTTGTCCATCGGCAGATCATCGACGATCCGTTTCCATGCGCGGACGCGGTTGTCATGCGGCTGCATTACGGAATCGATGCCGAGCAGGTTGACGCCGCGCAGCAGGAACGGGATCACGGTCGCAGGCAGATTTGCGCCACCTGCAAGGCCCACGGCGGCGACCGATGCGCCGTATTTCATCTGGCCGAGGACACGTGCGAGCATGTCGCCGCCCACCGCATCGACGCAGCCCGCCCATGTTTCTTTCTCAAGAGGGCGCTTGGTCGTTTCGTTCAGCTCCTCACGCGCGACAACGCGTGCGCAGCCCAGCGATTTGAGGTAATCGCCCGTCTCAGGACGGCCCGTGACGCCGACGACTTCATAGCCGCGATTGGCGAGGATCGCGGTTGCGACCGAGCCGACGCCGCCCGCCGCACCGGTGACCAGCACTTCACCATCGGCGGGGGTCATGCCGTGATCCTCAAGCGCCATGACGGCCAACATTGAGGTAAAACCAGCTGTGCCGACGGCCATTGCCTGACGTGTGGTCAGACCGTCGGGCAGGGCGACGAGCCAGTCGGCTTTGACGCGGGCTTTTTGGGAATAGCCGCCCCAATGCGCTTCGCCCACACGCCAGCCTGTCAGCACGACTTTGTCGCCCGCTTTGTAGCGTGGGTCGTCCGATGCCTCGACGGTTCCGGCGAAGTCAATGCCCGGCACATGCGGGAAATTGCGCACGAGGCCGCCTGTGCCGGTGATGCACAACCCGTCTTTGTAGTTCACGGTGGAATATTCGACCGCGACGGTGACATCGCCTTCGGGCAGGCGGGTTTCGTCGATCTGTTCGATCCCGGCTGAAATCGCGCCGTCTTCGGATTTGTTGACGATCAGGGCGTTGAAGCTCATGGGATGGTTCTCCTGCTGAATTTCGGACTTTGTAGGCGGTTCAGTCGCTGAACGGAAGAGTGCAGACGGTGGCAGTGCGGGTTCCGTCCGGTGTTGTGACGTGGAGTGTTGTGCCCGGCTCCCAATGATCCCGTGCGACCATGCCGATTGCGATGTTGGTGTTTTTAAACGGGGACCATACGGCGCTGGTGACTTGTCCGGCGGGTTTGCCGTCAGCATCAAGCAGCGGCCAAGGGTTGCGGCACAATGGAACGCGGTCACCGCTGATTTTGAGGCCGCGTATCATTTGCTTCGGTCCCTCGGTTGCCTCGCGGATCAGGGCATCGCGACCGACACAGGTGATTTCGCTGGCGGTGGCGCAGAACTTGCCGAGGCCGCATTCGTAGGGGGTGTTCTCGCGGGTCATGTCGTTGCCGTAGGAGAGCAAGCCGCCCTC
>CALFAK010000084.1 GCA_937948985.1 uncultured Neomegalonema sp.
GTGATCGGGGCGGACGGGGTGTTAGCCTGAGCACGCTTTCGCACTTGCAATCCCCTCACGGGAAGGCTCCTCTTCGAGCGGCCTCCCGACGAGTTCGCCATTGACCAGACGCACCGCCATCAGGCGGGACCAGTCGAGATTCGGGGTCAGCAGTTCGACCACACCGTCGCAGTTGCGCACGTCGCTGGTGATAAAATCCTGGCCGATGCGGTGGTTGGAAAAACCGCCCTGCGGCGTGGCAATCGGGACCAGTTGATCATCGCCGCGCAGGGTCACGATTTTTAGAATACCGCGCAGATGCGGGGTTTCGACATAAGCGACGTCATCAATCCCGTCGCCGTCGAAATCAGCAATGGCGGCGGGAGCGAGCCAGCGATATCTGCGCCCGATGAAAGGCGTCGCGGCAATGCGGACAATATCAATCGAACTGAGGTCTGTTGTCCGGTTCCGGTAAACGGCAAGCCGCGCGCCAAGATCCCGGTGACTCTCAACAATAACAAAGCCATAGGAAGAAATTCGGCGAATCTCAATGTCTTCAAAAACCAACTCTTCGGGCAGCGTGACGCGGAAGGCAATCGAGCCGTCCGGTTTGTGCCCCTCAACCGCACCCCATTCAATTGCATCGCCAAGAACAGCGTGTGCGTATCGGGTGGTCGGCTCAGCCAGAACGATTTCAATGGGTTGCGCCGGCAGCGGCGAATCCGCCGCAACAGAATCCGCGCCGATAGCAGCCGCGCAAAACACGGCTGCAACACCCGCTTTATCCCACAAGCGAGATATTCCCGTCGCCTGTCTCCAGTTCGGCCATCATGCCGTAAGTGACCGTGCCACCCTCGATCTTGATGAGGTTATTCGCGCCGATGGATTTGAGGGTTTTATCAACCGCCGTCGTCTCGCTGCGGCGGCCCACAAGGCGGGTCATTTTCAGACCCTGATCTGTCAAACGCTGCCCCGGATGCGGCGTAAGCCACTGTATTACAAGCGGTACATGGCCCTGATTAATACGTGCGCCATCCTCGCGGATCGCCACTTTCCATTTCAGGTCACCACGAGAGAGAGAATGGATCGTGCCAAGGTTTACGGGACATTCGGCCACAACACTCTCAATATCATCAACCCGCACGGCCCAGTTTATCAGGCGCGGGCCACTGACGAGGCTTTCTTGCAAGTCGGGATCATCCAGTCCGAACCAGCGGGGCCGTCCGGGATCGGGTGCGTCGGGGTTGATCGCAATCAACTCCAGAAAACTGCCACCCAGCGCCCAGACCTTGTTATGCGTACCCATCGTCGCGTGTTCGCCGCCCCCTTGCGCGGGAACGCCAAGCATATCTTCCAGCCACGCCTCGCCGGCGGCAAGATCTTTGGCGGCCAGAACAAGGTGGTCAAATTCGGTTGGCATCAGTGCTGTCTCACGTTTATCTTCACACAATCGGTTACACAGCTTGGCGGTCGGCTCAAGCACAAAGCGCGTCGTCGTGATTACCGCAGCATATTTTATTAAACCACTTGAGAAACTTTTGATTTTGCGAAGTGTGGAATTCAAATATTCACAGTAACCGCACAGAACATCCGCACTCGTACATTCAGCCTACATCACATTTTATGATTTAATCATCGATAGATAATCTTGAAATCAAGTACTCCAGGTAACTTGTCTGCACTCTGAAGAAGTTTAAAGTCGCACAAAAGACTCTTAAAGTTGAATAATGCACCATATGCGAATATTATTTCTGTTTACATTTGATTCGAGAGGGTAATCTAATGAAGAGCATGTCAACCGCTGTAAGCGCATTTCTTATGCTTGTCGCAACAGGCGGGCAAGCGTTCGCTCATGCCTCAAATTGCAGCTATTGGAACGGTCCGTATTGCGAGTACGCTCACAATATAAGACATCACAGTACATATCAAAATCCGTGCCTGTCGCCATGCGGCGGCTACTATAATAACAGCGGTTATTATGGCAGTGGTTCTTACTACGGAACGGGAAGTTACTACAGCGCGTACATCCCAACCCAGCCTGTGAGCACATATTACACCGTCCCCTCCACAAGTTACAGCTATACAACGCCTTATCCTTATTACGGTATCGGGTGGGGGACATCGACCACGTGGCCTTCCACGTCCTGTGGCGTAACGATCAGCGTTGGATCATGCGGGCTTTATGGTTCGGGGACTGTTTATTATTGATGTGGGATCACTGCGCGAGGCCGGACCACTCGCGCAGTGAGCACTTTCGAGGTGGATTAAGCACCATGCCAAGCGAGGAATGCGACGATGATGCCCGCTGTGAACATCAGGGCGATCAGCAATCGGCGGAATTGATCGTCTTCAAGACGCTTGAACACGTAAATGCCCAACTGCGCCGCAACGATAGTGATCGGCAAAGAAATCGCGATCACAAACAATGCCTCACCCGTGAATGCGCCTGTCAGGGCAAGCATCACAGAAGCAACGATTTGGATGGCGAAATTATAAGGTTGCAACAAAGCGCGCTGTTTGGTTTTTGCCCACGGTTTCAATGCGCACCACATGGTAGGCAAAGCACCTGACAATCCGGCAATTGCGCCCAAAACGCCGCCGATAAAGCCGATACCGCCATCCATCAACGGATAGTCGCCCGTGACATGGGGCAGTTTTTGCCGGAACGTGAAATAGCCGCCGTAGATCAACAAAAACACCGCAACGACCAGTTTCAGAAAATTCGCATCAACCAGCGCCAAAAGATAGATACCCAGCGGAATGCCGAGTAACCCGGGCACGAGAAACCTTGCAAGGCGGGGGTATTCGATATTGTTGCGGATCAGCAGCATTCCCGGAATTCCGCTCGCAATCGACAGCGCTAAGACAAGAGTGACCGCCTCCACGGGCGTCATCACTTGTAACCACCAGCCCAGTGCAAAGAGCGCCGTGCCAAAGCCCGCCAGCCCATTGATGAACCCGCCGCAAAACGCGCCGATCATCAGGAAGAGTATGAATTCAGGGGTCATTAACAGCACTCGGTTGAGGGAAACCCCTGATCAAGTCCGGGGCAAGTGCTTTTCTTCAAAGCCGTCCGCGATACACTCAAATCAGTTCATCCGTGCGATCATCGGTCTCGCCATAGCGTTTGAGCGTTGCGGGTCGCGTGCCCTCATATGCCGCCGCAAGGCCGGGGGCAATTTTTGCGTTCTCACGCTCGAACAGGCAATTGCCTTGCAAGTCGGAGGCAACGATGAACGGTCCCATATTATTGCATTTGAGAACCCACATCGCTTGCGCGTGGCCCAGTTCTTCGCTCCAATGTACCGCCTCGACCGCTTCAACACCGCGCCCCAACAATGCGCCCGTGCCGTAGCCGACTGTGGTCAGGTAAATCGCGCCGTTGGGGACGAAATGCTCCTTATAAGTCTCCGGTGACATGCCGCCTTTGCCAACGATCAATTTCGCGCCGGATTTCTCAAACCACTCACCGATCCATTTGGCGAAACGGAATGAAGCGGTCGCCGTCACCGCGCCCATCGTAAAGCTGCCATCGCTGTTGATGCTGGCCGCAGGAGAACAGTGGAAATTCGCCGCGCTTTGGCGGGGTAACTCCATCGGGATATTAGCCTGATCTTCCAGCGCGCGCATATACACGCCCTCACGCGCGGTATACATAAGGCCATCAAGATAGACGATGTCGCCGAGTTTGAGTGCGGCAAGCGCTTCGGGTGTGGGTGTGGTGCTGAGGCGTATTTTCGGAGGAGCCATCGGTCAAACAATCCCATCGAGGGCTTTGGACAGTGTCACCGCAACATCGGGTGCGCAAAGGGGGTGGATTGTGCCGGTCCACGCAATCACCTCAACCGCGCAGTAGCCGTCCGGCGTTGGGGATCGATGGATGTGGGTTTGGCGGTTGTTCACATCGATGATCCACAATTCGGGAACGCCATGCCGAGAGAACAAAAGCGCCTTGGTTCGCAAATCTTGATTAAGCGTCGATACCGAAACTTCGACCGCAAGTTTCAAATCATCCGCCTTAACGTAACGATCATCCGCATCAACCGGATAGATCGAAATATCAGGGGACCGCATTTCGCCCTCGCCAAAGAAAACGGCAACGTCCAATCCCGCTCTGAAGCGTTCTTTCAGGGGAACGGACAGGGCAATAAAAACCTGCCCCATTACTTCGCCATGCACGCGCATTGAAGGAGGCATCCGAACCAGCACTCCATCAATCACTTCCACATTGCCCAGCCGATGCAGCGCATCAGCCTCGATAAGGCTTTCGATAGCCGCCCGATCCAATCGGGCACGCTCATGCGGGACGCCATCAAAATCGACGATCTTGTTCATGTGAGTAGTGTCAACATTCGCGAGGAAATGTGCAAGGGTTCATCACTCCGCCGCCTCTAGTTGCTGCGCCCAACCCACCGTTTCGCGGCGTTGGTAGGGGGTAAACCAGTCGGGGTCGGTGCGGTATTCGACGCGGCCATCCGCAAAGATGCGGGCGACTGCGCGGCGGGAAGAGAGGCAGAAGGCGTGGACGCTCATCTGCATTCCGCCCGTATGGCAATAGCCGACCTCGATGTGACAATCGATCACCATAGATTTCCCTACAAAGCCCATTGCGCCCATGCCGATTGAATTGCCAAGCTCTTTGAACTCTTCTTCAAGG
>CALFAK010000085.1 GCA_937948985.1 uncultured Neomegalonema sp.
TGTGGAGATGAATGGCGCGGCGAGCGGCCCGCATGATGATGCCGCATTGGCGGCATTGGCCCGCGATGGCAAACTCGCACGTGAGACGCTGGTTTGGACGGCGGGCATGGGCGGATGGCAAAAGGCCTCTGACGTTGCGGCCCTGTCAAACATTTTCGCCTCACAACCCCCGCCACTGCCGTCATCCGACGGCTGAGTGATCCGCGATCAGACTGAGCCACAGAGCGTCAGAATTCATGCCGATCTCGGCGGGGATTCTGCCTCAAGCATATCACGTGGCACAGTAATCCTATCCCAAAACGCTCATACTCGAATCCGGATTGACGGCGCGGTTGCGGGAATAGAAGCCGAGGCTGATGGTGCGCTTGGTGTTTTTGAGGTCGAAGGTCACGGGGGTCACATCGTGATCCTGACCGCCCTCGCACGCCGCGATCAGCTTCGCCATCATCTCGCCGACGACGGGGGCGTTTTTGAACTGGTTGCCGCTGGTGCCGATGGCCATGTAAAAGCCGGGCAGCGAGGATTTGTCGTAGATCGGAATCCAATCATCCGAGACATCGTACAGCTCAACCACCCCTTTTGCCTGTGACGGCACGGTCAGTGTCGGGACACGCTGGCCCGCGCGCATGACGAGGGCGGTCCACATATCACTGAAATCGCGATTGAAGTCGTCGGGATCAACCCATTGCCGTTCGTCGCATTCCGGGTCCTCGGAACCAATCAGCATGTAATCGCCCTGTTCGGGGCGGGTATAGGCGCTGGTGTCGCTGTCCGAGAAAACCGTGCCATGTTCGGCATAGCCCAACGGGACAGGGGCGGGGACGTGGGCCACTTCGTGGCGCAGTGCGCGGGTCTTGATGCGCATATCGTCCGTGACGCCTGCCATTTCGTTGATTTTGCGGGAATGGGGTCCGGCGACGTTGACGACGACGGGGGCGGCGATGATTTCGCCGCCATCTATCTTCACGCCTGCAAGTGCGCCTGTGCCGCCGTCACGTTCGATGGCTTGGACTTCCGCGCGAAAGCGGAAGGTGACGCCCAGCTTTTCGGCGGCGCGCATCAGGTTATGTGCGGAGAGGGCGGGATCGGTGACGTAGCCGCCCGCCTCGAAAAAGATCGCCCCGGGCAGGGTCTCGCCATTGGTTTCGCCGAATGCGGGGTCGGTGAGGGATTTGGGCGGGAAATAGGATTCGGTGCTCAACCACGGCATTTTTTGCAACAGGGTCGGGCCGTCCCAATCCTGATAAGGGCAATCGAGTGCATCCATCAGTTCTGTGACGCGCTTGAGGTTGCCGTTGCCGGGGGTTTTCATCACTGTGCAGCCGCAATTGACATAGCGCGCGTGGCCGCGTTCGTCTTCGGCATCAAGGAAATTGGCCCAGTCTTTCCAGTAGAAATGCCCCTCGTAAGCCAGTGCGCAGCCGTCAAGCGTTGAGTAATACGGGCGGATGATGGCGCAGGAGCCTGCGGTGGAGCCGTGGCCCGCCTCGCCGCCCTTGTCGAGGACGATGACTTTGCGTCCGTCACGGGCGAGACCGAGGGCGATGGCGGCGCCGATTACGCCCGCGCCGATCACGATTGCATCGTATTCAGCCATTTGCGTTATCCTCCATGTGCCGCGCGCGACGGCGGCCTGTGCGGCCACGCTGTTTCGCCGCGCCCTTGGCGGCGTCTTCCAGCAGCTTGATCATAGGGTGGTCGGCGTTCGCGTCGGTGCGGTGGATGGCGAGCAGGGCTGTGGCGGCCTGTGCGGATTTTTCCGGCTCTTTAAGACCAAAGGCCCAGTCGAAGAAGATTGAGCGATGTTCCTCGACGTAGAGATTTTCCATAGCGAGGGCGTCGGCGATCAGGCCGCGATGATCCCATTCCGATGTCTGCTTCATGCCGTCCTCACGCGTGTTATCGGTGAGGAGATTGCCCCGAAATTGCGGGATGACAAGCGTAAAACGCCCATAAGGCTTGCTAATCGCGCTTTCCTGCTTATATTGCAGCGCAACACAGGTCGCGCGTGGAGAACAGGATTCCTGTTCGCGGGCCTTTGTATCGACGCATCATCGCAGGGTGACAGCGTTGGTAGCGCCGGATGGCGCAGTACATAAGCGGCTTATCTGCGCAGGCTTCTCCCAAAATATCTCGCGAAAACGCGCCGGATTTGTGTCTGGCGCTGCTTCGCTATCGAATGAAAGTGTTGATTTGACACAATTTTCTGAACTCGGCCTTGCCGAGAAACTCCTTCGTGCTGTGGCTGAAGAGGGCTACACAACACCAACCCCGATCCAAGAGGCCGTTATACCCGTGATGATGGAGGGGCGTGACCTTGTGGGCATCGCCCAGACCGGGACGGGCAAGACGGCGGCGTTCACACTGCCCCTTTTGGACCGTATCCTGAAACTTGAGCTGACACCTGAACGGCGCGGCTGTACCGCGATCATCCTCGCGCCGACGCGTGAACTGGTGGCGCAGATTGCGGATAACATTCGCACCTATGGCCGCTTTTCCAAGCCGGCCGTCGCGCTGGTTGTGGGCGGGACCAAGCACGGGCCGCAGATCAAGGCGATGGCGCCGGGTGTGGATATTCTGGTGGCGACGCCGGGACGGCTGCTGGACCATATGGGCACGGGTTCAATCCGGCTCGACAAGACATCTGTGATCGTTCTGGACGAGGCTGATCAGATGCTTGATCTGGGCTTTATGCCCGCGATCCGCGAAGTGTTGCGCAAGATGCCGAAAAAGCGTCAGACCGCGCTGCTTTCCGCGACAATGCCAAAGCAAATCCGTGAGTTGGCGCATGATTTTCTGACCGATCCGGCGGAGATTGCGGTAACGCCCGTGTCGAAACCGATCGAGCGGATCGAGCAAACCGTTCGGCATATGCGCCACAGTGACAAGCGTGAGACGCTGAACATGCTGCTCAAAGACGAGGACGTGGAATGCGCGATTGTCTTTACCCGCACGAAACGCGGGGCCGACCGGGTGGCCGAAAGCATCGTCAAATCCGGCCTCAGCGCGGCGGCGATTCATGGCAACAAAAGCCAGAACCAGCGCGAGCGGACGATGCGCGACTTTAAAGCGGGGCGCACGACGATCCTGGTGGCGACTGATATCGCGGCGCGCGGTCTGGATATTGACGGTGTTTCGCACGTTTATAACTACGAGCTGCCGAATGTGCCCGAAGCCTATGTTCACCGCATTGGCCGCACGGCCCGCGCGGGGCGCAGCGGTGTAGCGATTTCGTTTTGTGACGGCAGTGAACGCGGCTATCTGAAAGATATCGAAAAGCTGACCGGAATGCCGCTGGAAGCCATCGGTGATCCGCAGCCGTTTGAAGATCCGCCAACGAAAAAGCAGGGTCAGCAAGCGAATAACCGCCGTGCTAACTTTGCTAAGCCGACCCAGCGCAAGCCGCGTCCGGCAGGGGGTGGCAAGGGCGCCGGTCCCGGCGGGAATGCGAAACCAAGCCGCAACCGCCGCCCGCGCCGCAAGGCCAACACTGCGGCCGGCTAAATCCGCTCAATGAAACCAAAATGCCCGGAGATTTTCTTCGGGCATTTATCTGTCCGGCGGCGTATCCTTCCTGAAAAAAGAGGGGGGAGATAGCATGTCTGATAGATGCACATGGTGCGGGGAAGACCCGGTCTACGTTGCCTATCATGATACGGAATGGGGCGTGCCCGAATATGACAGCCGGGCATTGTTCGAGAAACTGATGCTCGACGGATTTCAGGCGGGTTTGTCATGGATCACAATCCTGCGCAAACGCGATGCGTTTCGCGAGGCTTTTGCAGGATTTCATCCCGAAACACTGGTCGATTTCACGGAAAAAGATGTAGAGCGCCTGTTGGGAAATCCCGGTATCGTGCGGCATCGGGGTAAGATCGAAGCCACCATTGGCAATGCGCGGGCGTGGCTTGAATTATCCGAGCGCAAGGATTTCAGCGACTTCATGTGGGAATTTGTGGACGGCAAGCCGCTGCAAAACCGGTTTACCAGCATGGCGGATGTTCCCGCCAAAACAGCACAATCAGAGGCTTTGTCGAAAGCCCTGAAGGCACAGGGGTTCAAATTTTGCGGCCCGACCATTGTGTATGCCGTGATGCAAGCCTGCGGATTGGTTAATGACCATATGATCCGCTGCCCGCGCCATGCCGAGGTCGCGGCGATGGGCCGGTAACGGTTGGATATTTTCACAGAGTGACCGCTTGAAAGCGGGAGCCAATCTATCAGCGTCATTGTCGGGCTTGTCCCGCAATCCGGAGGTGTAATTGAAGAGGTTGTGCTGTTCCGGATCGTCGGAACAAGTCCACGCGTGTCCGGCAGTTTTTACTTTTCAGGTGCTTGGTCACTATTTTCGGAAAGTGCTTCATATAAAGCTGGTGCATCGCATTTACTGAAAAATATTAATTTCAAACCGGAAGTCACCCCGCGACTTGTTCGCGGGGTCCATCGTGCAAGGCGTGTGGACCAATGGATACCGCGATCAAGTCGCGGTAAGATAAGGCTTTATAACATCGGCATAGTGCCGGACACTCGTGGACTTGTTCCGACGATCCGGAACAGCACGACCTCTCAAATTACACCTCCGGACACTCGCGGGACAAGTCCGACAATCCGCCGCCCGCCTTCGCGCAGTAGAGGCTCCGGCAGATGATCCGGACTCGTGTCTTGGAAAGGTTATCTCTCAGCCAATCAAGACCGGATTCTCCGCCCCGCACCGAAAAACGGCGTTCCCGCCACAAGCCGACCGTTCAAGCCGACCCGCCGCCCGCCGACAGCAACTCCGGCGACACGCCCAGTTCAGACAGCGCCGCGACCCATTTATCATCCGGCCCGTCGCCGAAAACGATATCGGCCACCGCATCACAGGCCAGCCAGCCGTTCTTCTGGATTTCCTCTTCCAGCTGCCCCGGCGCCCATCCGGTGTAGCCGAGCGCGATAATCCGCTCGCGCGGCCCTTTGCCCGCCGCAATGTCGCGCAGCACATCAACGGTTCCGGTCAGCATGAATTTATCGGCGATATTCAGCGCATTTTCGGCGTTATAATCCATAGAATGCAGGACAAACCCGCGCCCTGTCTCGACCGGACCGCCCACATGAATCGGCATCCCGATGGAATCATCCCGCGCCTTGATATCCAGTTGCTCCAGCAACTCATCAAAGCTGACCGATTCCGAGGGCTGATTCACGATCAGGCCCATCGCCCCTTGGTCCGAATGCGCGCAAATCAGGATAACCGCGCGATGGAACCGCTCGTCGCCGATGCCCGGCATCGCGATCAGAAACCTGCCTTCCAGCCCTGCCGTATCCATTGCGCTGTTCTTCCTGTCAGTCATTCATATGTACATGGTCCGGCGGTCCATACCATCAAGCCGCACCGCCGATCCATCCTCGACTCACACTCGCAGCACATGGTTAAAATACGGCATCCGCACGCTAACCATTGCGCGTGAATTGTTATATTAGCAGGATTCAGCCTAATTCGTCCATGAGGGGCATTATGATCTGTCGTTATTGCGGAAGCGCCTACACCAATGACGACCGCACCTGCGGCGGTTGTGGCGCGCCCAAGACAACCGTGACCAAGCTGCTGGACGTCACCGCCACGCCGGATCACTGGTCCAACTCCCTGCGCGACACCACGGTGCGGGTGCTGGCGGTGACGTTGATCATCGGCGTGATCTGTATGCTTTGCGTGTTCATGGGCCTTGCGGCCCCGGCGATGGTTTTCGCCTTTTTCTGGGCCGTCCCCGTCGCGCCCACCCTGCTCACTTACGCCGCATGGCGCAATGCCAAGGGCGCAATCCCGCAATTCATGATCTACCTGACCTTCGCGGGTCTCGTCTGGTCGGGGATCTTCTTCATCACCCTGCTGATGATCGGCGTAACGGTCGCCAGTTGACTGTAAAACACCCCGCCCCGCAGCATGAATCTTCTCTCTCCAGCCCTTCCCAATCCCCCCCAATCCTGCTATCCGCTGCACCGCCCGTAAGGGTCCGGTCGCAGCCTACCCGGATAAAACAAGGATAGATGGATGAAAACGCTTGTCGTCTGCTCCGGCGGACTGGATTCAATATCGCTCGCCTACAAAGTCGCCGCAGAGCGCACGCTCACGGCGCTATTGTCGTTCGACTACGGACAGCGCCACCGTAAGGAGGTCGACTTCGCGGCTCTCTGCGCGAAGAAACTCGGCGTGCGCCATGACATCATCGATATCTCCGGCGTCGGGCGCGCGCTGGGCGGCTCCGCCCTGACCGATGATGTGGCGGTTCCTGACGGGCATTATGCCGAGGAGACGATGAAAATCACCGTCGTCCCCAACCGCAACGCCATCATGCTCAGCATCGCTTTCGGCATCGCCGCCGCACGCGGGGATGAGGCCGTGGCCGCCGCCATGCACGGCGGGGATCACTTCATCTATCCCGATTGCCGCCCCGATTTCGTCACCGCTTTCGCCGCTATGGAGGAAAAATCGCTGGGCGAGGACGCCTCCGTCGCGCTCTACACCCCCTTCGTCCATATCTCCAAAGCCGACATCGTCACCGAGGGCGCGCACCACAACACGCCGTTCATCGAGACATGGTCATGCTACAAAGGCGGCGAGCAACATTGTGGCCGCTGCGGAACCTGTGTCGAGCGGCGCGAGGCGTTCCACCTCGCCCGAATCCCCGACCCCACCGCCTACGCGGACCCCGATTTCTGGAAAGGCGTCGTCTGATGTACCGCATCTCCAAAGAGTTCAGCTTCTCCGCCTCGCACCAGCTTTGCGCCCTGCCGGACGACCACCCCTGCGCGCGGCTGCACGGGCATAACTACATCGTCGTGGTCGAATTGAGCGCCGCCGATGTCGATGAAACAGGCTTCGTCCGCGACTACCGAGAGCTGTCGGCCCTCAAAGACCACATCGACGACACCCTAGACCACCGCCACCTGAACGCGGTGTTCGGGCATGACAAAGTGACGGCGGAATTCCTCGCCAAAACGCTCTACGACTGGTGCAAATCCCGCTGGTCCGAAGTCACCGCCGTGCGCGTCAGCGAGACGCCGAAGACATGGGCGAGTTATGGTGTGTGATTTTTACCGGGAGTGCGCAGCACGATCACGCGCCTGCCCGCCCCACGGCGGGCGCGTTCTGCGCGTAGCGCAGTCCACCCCCACCTCGGTCAGGCGCTTGTTATGGGGACAACCATGACCGATAAAATCCGCATCGCCGAAATCTTCGGCCCCACCATCCAGGGCGAAGGCGCGCTGATTGGCGAGCCTTCCGTCTTCGTGCGCACGGGCGGCTGCGATTACCGATGCAGCTGGTGCGACAGCCTGCACGCCGTCGATTCCGCCTACCGCCACACATGGCAATCCATGACCACCACGGAGGTGTGGGAGCAAATCGAGACCCTCTCCGGCGGCGTCCCCCTTACCGTGTCCCTTTCGGGGGGCAACCCCGCGACCCAACCTTTGGGCGACCTCATCACGCTGGGCCAAGACGCCGACTACCGTTTCGCGCTGGAAACCCAAGGCTCCGTCGCGCAAGACTGGTTTGCCGATCTCGACCTGCTGGTCCTCAGCCCCAAACCCCCGTCCAGCGGCATGGACACAGATTTCGACGCGCTGGAAGAATGCATCGAGGCCGCCGACGGCCTGCCCCGTATCGTCCTGAAAATCGTGATCTTCGACGAGGACGACTACCAATACGCGCGCGGTGTGGCCGATCTTTACCCGGAACTGGAGGTCTTCCTCCAGCCCGGCAACCACACCCCGCCGCCCCCCGATGACGACACCGCCACGGTGGATGAGGACGGCATAAACGCGCGGATGCGCTGGCTGGTTGATCGCGCGCTGGCTGACCGCTGGTTCACCGCGCGCATCCTGCCACAACTGCATGTGACCCTTTGGGGCAATAAGAGAGGGGTCTGATATGGCCGACGAAAGCATCTACAGCGGCCTGCAACAGCTGGGTCAACAAACCGGAATGCCCGCCTCGCCGGAGGAAGCGGTGCTGGAGCGGGTGTCCAACCCGCAGGCCGACACCCGCTACGCCGTGCGCTTCACCGCGCCGGAATTCACCTCGCTGTGCCCCATGACCAGCCAACCCGACTTCGCCCATCTGGTCATCGACTACGTCCCGCATGAGTGGTTGGTCGAGAGCAAGTCACTGAAGCTCTACCTCACATCCTTCCGCAACCACGGCGCGTTTCATGAGGATTGCACAGTCTCCATAGGGCGGCGGCTGGCCGACCTGCTGACCCCCCACTGGCTCCGCATCGGCGGCTACTGGTACCCGCGCGGCGGCATCCCCATCGACGTGTTCTGGCAAACAGGCGAGACCCCAACCGATGTGTGGATCCCGGATCAGGGAGTGCCGACGTATCGGGGGCGGGGGTGAATTGCGCTTTGCGCAGGACGCGCCCGCCGTGGGGCGGGCAGGCGCGTGTCGGGGCTGCGCCCCTCCTCTGCAAACAGCGCGATCAAAACAGACATCCGACTCTGACACTACAGGCTTTTCACCTCGACTTTTACGGCTTTAACGTCACCATAACAGGCGCATGATCCGACGGCTTCTCCCAGCCCCGCGCGGCGCGCAGCACTTCGTATGCGCTCAAACCATCCCGCAGATCGGGCGTTACCCAGATATGGTCCAGCCGCCGCCCCTTATCAGCGGCGTCCCAATCCTTCGCACGGTAACTCCACCATGAGTAGAGCTTCTCCTCCGCCGGAACAAACGCCCGCGCCACATCGACCCAGTCGCGGCTGGCAAGCGTGGCGTTCAGCTTATCGACCTCGACGGGCGTATGGCTAACCACTTTGAGCAACTGTTTATGCGACCAGACATCGTGCTCCATCGGCGCGATATTCAAATCCCCGACCAGCACAGACGGCCCGTCGGGCGCATCACCGCCCGCACCGAACCACGCGGTCATCTCGTCGACAAAGTCCAGCTTATGCCCGAATTTTTCGTTCTTCTCACGGTCCGGCACATCGCCCCCCGCCGGAACGTAGAAATTGTGGATCGTCACGCCTTTGATCCGTGCCGAGATATGGCGGCAATCCTCTTTGCCGCAAAACAGGCGATGCCCGCTCTCCTCAATCGGATGCTTCGACAGGATCGCGACCCCGTTATAACCCTTCTCCCCCCGCACGGCGCGATGCACATAGCCCGCCGCCTCCAGCCCGTCATGCGGGAATTTATCATCGGGGGATTTTGTCTCCTGCAAACACAACACATCCGGCGCGTGTTCGACGAGAAACTTCAGCACAATCGGCTCGCGCAAGCGAACCGAATTGATGTTCCAGGTGGCGATTTTCATATCCATGACAAACCGCTAAATTGCGGCAGCCCTTGCGTCAACGGCTTACGGCGTTAAATCGCCAAGCGATACCCGCCTTGCTCCGTCACCAGCAGGCGCGCTTCGGACGGGTCCGGCTCGATCTTTTGGCGCAGACGATAGATATGCGTCTCCAGCGTATGGGTCGTTACCCCCGCGTTATAGCCCCAAACCTCGTGCAGCAACGTATCGCGCCCCACAACACCACCGCCCGCGCGGTAGAGGAATTTGAGAATATTGCACTCTTTCTCGGTCAGCCGGATTTTCTTATTCGCCTCATCCGTCATCAGCTTCATGCTCGGTTGGAACGTGTACGGACCAACGGCAAAAACCGCATCTTCACTCTGCTCATGCTGGCGCAAATGCGCGCGAAGCCGCGCGAGAAGCACCGCAAATTTGAACGGCTTGGTCATGTAGTCATTCGCACCGGAGTCCAGTCCGAGGATCGTATCCGCGTCCGTCGTCTGCGCCGTCAGCATCAGGATCGGTGTCTTGACCCCTTGCTTGCGCATCAGGCGGCAGACCTCGCGCCCGTCCATATCCGGCAGGTTCACATCGAGGATAATCAGATCGTGATGCGTCGCTTTGGCTTTTTCGATGCCCGCCGCGCCGTGATCGGCCTCAAAAACATCGAATTCCTCCGTCAGTAAAAGCTGATCAGCCAATGCCTCGCGCAGATCTTCATCATCATCAACCAGCAGAATTTTCTTTAATGTGCTCATTTTTAATCTCCTCGAACCAACGTGTCGCAGAAACTTTTGTTGGGCGTGAGTACAAGACAAGTTTATGTCAGATGTCTCACGCAAGTGTCACCCCCACGCCGGATTTGTTTCAGAGAATGACCAAATGAACGCCTTCACATCGAACGATCAGGACCATCTTGAACAGTGCATGGCTGAATTACGTCGCGGCGCGGTGGTGGCATTGTCCGCATCCGGCGGCACGGTCTTGGTCGCGAGTGCCGAAACGGTGGACGCTGCCCGTTTTACCGCGATGCATGGGGTTGAGGGGGCCGCGCTGGTCCTGACCGGGCGCCGTGCCGCCGTGCTCAAGCTGCGCGCGTATGATGGCGACATCGCCCGCCTGCCGATGCCAGCTGACAGGCGCCTGGTACAAGCGCTTTCAGACCCCGCGGACGACCTCGCATCCCCAATGAAAGGCCCGCTGACCACCCTGCGCGGCGGCGATGTTGCGGTTGAGCGGTTGGCCGTGGACCTGTGCAAAGTGGCCCGTCTCCTCCCTGCCGCTCTCGTTGCGCGCACGGATGATCAGGCCGGCGTGATGCAATTTGAGGCCGCCAGACTCACCCGCGCACTCACGGCTACGACACTTACGGTTGAGCGATTTTCTGACGCGAAAGTCCCGCTGTCCCTCGCCGCCGACGCCCGCGTCTACGGTTTTCGCCCCTCCGATGGCGGACCGGATCATTACGCGATTGTAGTGGGTGATCCGCCCCGTAAAGAACCTGTTCTCGTGCGCGCCCACTCGGAGTGCTTTACAGGCGACCATCTCGGTTCGCTCAAATGCGATTGCGGTCCGCAACTTCGTGCGGCCCTCGCGCAGATTTCCGCCAATGACGGCGGCATCCTCCTTTATCTTGCTCAAGAGGGGCGCGGCATCGGCATGGCCAACAAACTGCGTGCCTATGCTTTGCAGGATCAGGGTTTTGACACCGTCGATGCCAATCACCGGCTCGGGTTCGAGGATGACGAACGCGACTTCCGCGTCGCCTCGCTCATGCTCAAATCGCTCGGCTTTTCTGCGGTCGAGGTGATGACCAACAACCCGCGCAAAACCGACGCCTTCACCCGCAACGGCATCAAAGTCACCGCCCGCGTTCCGCTCGCCGTGGGTCGCACCGACGAAAACACCGCCTATCTAGACACCAAAGCCGCACGCAGCGGACATTTACTCTGATAGAGCTTGCCATTCGCATCGACCATTCCAACATCACTATCCAAAGGAGATGCCGATGCGACGACGGACTTTTATCGCGGCCACCGCACTCAGCGCATTGGGCGCGGCAGCCTGCGCGGGACGCAGTGCAACTCCCCTGCCGGACAGTGTCGCTGAGCAGGCTTTCCCGCCTCTGGGTCGCATCATCAATGTGAACGGCCTCCCGATTCATGCTCTGGAACGCGGAACCGGCGGCCCGCCCGTCATCCTGATCCACGGCGCGAGCGTCAATCTGCGCGACTGGAGCTTTTCGCTGATGGAGCAGCTGTCGCAACGCAACCGTATTATTGCGATGGACCGTCCCGGCTTCGGCTATTCCAAACGCGGCACAGGCGCATGGCCACCCGCCCGTCAGGCCGCTCAAATGCGCGAAGCAGCGTTGAAAATGGGCGTTCAAAAACCCATCGTTGTCGGTCACAGCTGGGGCGCGGCGGTTGCCTTGGCATGGGCGCTCGACTATCCGGATGACATCAGCGGTGTCATTCCCGTCTCCGGCGCAACAATGCCGTGGGGGACAAGCGTAAGCGTGTTTCAACGGCTCGGCATAGGCCGTCTCGGCGTCGATTACTACCAGGCCAGCCTCTCCCGCCGCGCCGAAGAAGGGGCCATCGAAGACTTCGTGAGCCGCGCGTTCCGGCCTCAGCAGCCGCCACCCGGTTACATCGACTACGTCGGCGCACCGCTGTCCCTGCGCGCCGGAACGCTGGAGGCGAACGCCCAAGACCTCAGCGCCCTGCACCTCGCCCTCGTCGATATGGCCAAGCGTTACCCAGATATGCGCGTCCCGGTCGAGAGCGTCCACGGCGAATTGGATTGGCTCCTCTCCCCTGAACAACACGTTCAGGAATTCGCCGCCACCGTGCCGGATATCCGCACAACAATCGCGGGCGGCATCGGTCACATGGCCCACCACGCCCGCCCCGACCTGCTGATTGCCGCGATCAATCGGCTCTCCGGCATCGCGTGAGCATAACCGACCTCATCGTCGGTCCCGCCGGTATCGCACGTTTTCGCGGACGCTCTATCCCCTGCGCCATCGGACGAGGCGGCATTGTCAGTGACAAGCGTGAAGGGGACGGCGGCACACCCGCCGGGATTTGGCACGTTGAGTCGGGCTATTACCGCGCCGACCGAATGACCGCGCCACACACCGAAATCCCGTTGCGCGCAAGCGGACCGCGCGATGGCTGGTCCGATGACCCCGCCGACAGCGCCTATAACGACGCCGTCACCCTGCCTTATCCCTGTTCGCACGAGCAAATGCGACGCGGTGACG
Organism: uncultured Neomegalonema sp.; assembly: GCA_937948985.1. Classification (GTDB taxonomy): domain Bacteria; phylum Pseudomonadota; class Alphaproteobacteria; order Rhodobacterales; family Rhodobacteraceae; genus JAHDDY01. The sequence goes on from CALFAK010000085.1 coordinate 12,550, forward strand.
GATTGTATGATTTGGTGTTGGTCCTCGATCACAACCGTCACCCGCCACAGCCGGGTGCGGGCAGTGCGATTTTCATCCACTGCTGGCGCAAACCACGCTTTCCCACCGCCGGATGCCTCGCCTTTACGCCGCACGACCTGCGCTGGATCGTCGAACGCTGGGATATGCGCCGCAGCCGTGTGATTATACGCTTGTAATCGCCGACGGATCACGCGCCCCGAACAGTGCGGACCCAACCCGCACTGAAGTCGCGCCATAGGCAATCGCCGTCTCGAAATCCGCACTCATCCCCATGCTGATTCCGGTCAAGCCGTTGCGATGGGCGATATCGGCCAGCAAATCAAAATGCGGCACGGGCGGCTCATCGGCGGGGGGAATCGCCATTACCCCGATCACAGGTAATTCGTATTCCTCACGACATTTTACGATAAACGCATCCGCTTCATCCGGTGCAATGCCCGCTTTCTGCGCTTCTTCACCCGTATTAACCTGCACATAGAGGTCGGGACAACGTCCCCGCTCCTGCGCCTCAGTTGCGATTTTTCGGGCCAGACGGTCGCGGTCGAGGGTTTGGATCACGTCGAACACGTCGAACGCAGGCTTGATCTTGTTGGTCTGCAAAGGTCCGATCAGATGCAGCGTAATGCCGTCATACCGCTCACGCAGCGCGGGCCACTTGCCCTGTGCCTCCTGCACACGATTTTCGCCGAATACCCGATGACCTTCATCAAGAATCGCCTCAACACGGGAGATGGGCTGCACTTTTGAGACGGCGATTAGCTCAACATCCGCCGCAGCGCGGCCCGCTTTGTCCACCGCTGCCGCGATCCGGCCCGTCACGTTACTCAATCCGCTCATGCGCCAGCCCTCCCCGCAATTTCCGCCGTTTCCCCGATCAATTCAGGATACCATTTCCGCAGTGCAGGCTCAAAAGCCGTGTGTAGCGCGGTGACTTGCGCATCGCTCAACACCTCGCGCCACCCGCCGGCGCGCCCGCTGTGGAAAAACTTCTCCATCCCCGGTGGCCGCTCGATAAATCCGTCCGCATCCTCCTGCTTGCGCAGCGACTCAAAGCTGGTCGCACGAATGGTTTTTTTGAACTGCTGCTGATCGATACGCACTTGAAGGAAGTCAAAAATCGTGCGGAAACCCTTTTTCGGGTCGGCCAGCAAATCCTCGTAACGGACTGTCACGCGGGGCAAGCCGGGGGCCGAGGTCCACAAATCGATATGTTGATCCCAACGCCCCAGCACCTCGAACAGCCCCGTCGGGGAGCTGACGATATTCTGTCTGCTCGTCATCATCGCAATGGTGGTGTCGAGATCGGCCCCCGTATGGCGAGAGAAGGATGGGGCCACGTCGAACGGATTGCGCATGATATAGATCGCAGCCGCCGTCAGTGCGGGTGGAATCAGCGGGATGCCGTGGATCACATCGATCACCTGATGCGTCTTCACAAAATGCGTCCCCTCCCGCGCACCCGCGATCAGAGGCAGGGTTTTTGCGCGGATTTTCATATAGGTTTCGATATCCGCATCCGCCGGATACCGTCCTTGCGCGGCCCTTTGGTAGAAATCAAACCGCGCATCGCTTAACGTGAATTCCCGCAGCGCATTGATGCCTATCTCGCGCTTTTGGCCGAGGAAATAATTCGCCAAAAACGTCCGCACCCACGTGTTGCCTGATTTCGGAAACGACGCGAGCCAGATGATCCGTTGCAGATTCGGGGGCATAAATGGCGGGGGGGAAGCCATCACAGATAGCCGTATTGTTTCATCACATCGCCATGATCCGCGCAAATGCGATCAATCGCCGATTGTGGCAACTGCTTGCGCCCGTCACCCACGCGACCCGCACGGAAAAACCGTTCCGCGTTCTGGGATTTCTCGACAAAGCCGTGCTCATCTTCCTGCTTTTTCACCTCATCAAAGCTGGAAAACTGAACGGCGCGGGCGAGTCGCGTTGGCTCGGACGGCGCACCGATATATTTCAGCACCGCTGCAAACGTACCCTCCGGATCAGATTTCATGTCTTCATACCGGATCACATGCGACTTGAACCCTTTCGGCTTGGCCCATGACCGCACATGATCGCTCCAATTGCCCAGATATTGCGGCACGACAGACTTGGTTTGATCTGGCAGGATTGTATTTGACGGGCTTCCAAGCGCTTCGGAGGCGTCGTCGTGAGTCAGACCGTAATGATCGGCATAGGACACGGCCATATCCAACGGATCACGCAGAACGTAAATTGCCCCGCGCGTATGCTCCGGCATGATCAGCGGCTTTTCCCCGACACGAATATTCGCGTTGTGGGTCTTCATAAAATTCACATCGGCACCATTCCCGGCATGGGCCGAGATAACACCGGGGCGTGCCGTCAGCACAGCGTGCGGGTCGGTGATGTTCAGGCCGAACGGAACCGCTTTCGTATACAGCGCAGCGGTTGCATCGCTGGGGCCGATCCGGTGCGCTTGATTAATCGGCGCGGGTTTGTCCGGGTTGAACAGATAATTGAAAAGAAACATACGCAACCACGTATTGCCCGATTTCGGGTACGAGGCGAGCCAGATGATCGTTTTAGGCATATGAATTACCGCTCAAAGAAAAAGGAGGAGGCACAGGCCTCCTCCTCTAACAGTCTTAACAAACGTGTCGGGATTAGAACGACAGTTTGAAGCCCGTACCGATGACGAAGCCATCGATGTCACCAGCAGTACCACCTGGTGCGTCGAAGTCAGCATATGCTGCGAACGCACCAACCGCTACGCCTGGCCCAAGCTTATAGGTTACAGCACCCATGTACTGGTCCAGTTCGGAGTCAGCACCGCCTGCAGAAACTTCGTTTTCACCATGCGAGTAGGTGAACGAAACGCCCCAAGGGCCGGTTTTGTAGCTGACGCCGAGATCATAGAAGTCGCCGTCTTGTGCGAGTGCACCGGAATCATCCGAGCTTGCATACGAACCACCAACCGTGAAACCGTTGTAGCCGAGGTTCAAGCCAACAGCCCAAACTTCAGGATCACTACCAGCACTACCGGCCGTAGCTGCAACTGCGGGTGTATTAACCGTCACAGGAGTAACAATTGTGCTACCTGGGTTTGAAGTAACGAAGTTAGCTTGACCCGATGGTGTGTTGTTTTGCACGATTACGCCGTTTGGACGCTGCGTCAGGCCCGGATTGAATGTAGCAGCAGTTGGTCCGGTACCAGGTGTACCTTCGAGTGTACCAACACCATAACGGCCGGAAACTGCGATATCGAAGCCACCGAAGCTATTTACGTAGTTAGCACCAATGTCGAAGATGTCGTGCAGTGTGCCAGCAGAATCAACATCAACTGGACCGCTGCTATCTTGCAGGCCGTCACGTGCGTAGGAAACGCCGAGTTGGAAGCCGGAGAAGCGTGGCGTAAAGTACGTAACGCGCTGAGCGTCGTTGTTACGGCCTACTTCGATGAAGGACGCACCGCCTGTACCACGGAACACATCGTTACCGTAGATACCGGGGATGTATGCGCTGAGCGAGCCGGAGTTTACGCCGTGGAAGTACACGCCTGGTGCGCCGTAGGTCATTTTGTAACCTGCGGAGTTTTCCGAACCGATCAGGATCTGACCAAACGAACCTTTGACGAATGCGAACGATTCATCGATTTGGTCGCCGTTCGTGTTGCCTTCGAGCTGGATATCGACACCGAAAGTCAGGCCGTTATCGAGCGTGATCGAAGGTGTGAAGATAATTTCAGCGTTCTGGAGAACATCAACACCGTCGAAGTCCGTACCTGCAGCAGAATCAACACTTGCGTAGCCTACTTCTGCAACGAAGAAGCCACCCCAGTCGAGATCCCATTCAGCAGCGCTGGCTTGACCAGCATACGCGCCGGCCATTGCGATGGCGCTGGTTCCCATCAAAATCTTTTTCATGCGTTCACCTGTTCCTCTGTGAAGCTGGAGGCGCGTTTCTTAAAGAGGGTCGCCCGCCACACAAAACTCCGGAATGGGCGTCATGCCCCTCCTGGAGAGCAAATTCATCAAAACGGGTCTCTGGGTCAACTAGAACGACAACGGTTTTGAATGCTGCGCCGCCCGCTGTATCAAATACGCCACATATCGGGCGCTGTACGAGCGCAAAAGCCTTTGCGGCACAAAGAATATCAATTTAGAGTGCAAATCGAAGGTAAATTTAATTCTTTTGGTCCCGGAGGCCCGCGTGTCAGTCCCTAAAATGTACCAAATCACAACAGCACTCGCAGCCTTGGCACTTGTCGCAGGATGCCAGACGGTTCAATCGGGTCTCGCATCCGGCACAGTCGAAGACATCCCGCGTAACGCCAGAGAGACGCGGGGAACCGTTGCGAATGAATCCGCGCTGCAAGGCCAGTCGATCCGCCAAACCCTGCTGGGCGAAGGCAAAGACGAGAATAAGCTGCCTGTGAACAAGTACCTGTGGCGGGCTTCGCTTGATGTGCTGAGCTTTTTGCCGCTCGACACTGTCGATACATTCTCCGGCGTGATCTCGACGGATTGGGGCGCTGCGCCGGGTGCCACGAATGAGCGGGTTCGCGTGACTTCTTATGTGCGTGACCGCGAACTCAGTGCCAACTCGCTCACTGTCTCGGTCTTTCGCGAAACCCTCTCCCCCACAGGCGTCTGGCAAACCGCTGTCGTCAGCCCGACCACGGCAGAGCAACTGAAAGACTCGATCCTCACCCGCGCCCGCCAACTCCGCATCGACGAAGTCGACGGCTGAACAACGGTCCGGTTTTAAAAGACTGGGTTTTCTAAGCCTGAAGGATGTGCGAAACGCTTCTGTAATGAACGAATATGCAGGAGTTTCGCATGTCGCGCTATGAGGCGGGGACGACGGAGGCCAAGTGGCAAGCCGCTTGGGAATCGAACAAATGTTTCGAGACGGACACGGCATCCGCCCTCCCCAAATACTATGTCCTTGAGATGTTTCCCTACCCCTCCGGCCGCATCCATATGGGCCATGTGCGCAACTATGCGATGGGGGATGTGGTGGCGCGGGCCAAGCGGGCGCAAGGGTTTGCGGTGCTGCACCCGATGGGCTGGGATGCCTTCGGGATGCCCGCCGAGAACGCCGCGATGGAGCGCAACTCCCACCCCGCCAAGTGGACCTACGCCAATATCGACGCGATGCGGGCGCAGCTGAAAACGATGGGCCTGTCACTCGACTGGTCCCGCGAATTCGCAACCTGCGATCCTGAATATTACGCCCAGCAACAGGCGATGTTCATCGATTTTATGGATGCCGGATTGCTGTCGCGGAAAAAGGCGACGGTGAACTGGGACCCGGTCGATATGACCGTGCTGGCCAACGAGCAGGTTATTGACGGCTGCGGCTGGCGTTCCGGCGCACCTGTAGAAAAACGCGCGCTGACACAGTGGTTTTTCCGAATCACCGATTTCGCCGATGATCTGCTGGAAGCCATCGACACGCTGGACGGCTGGCCCGAAAAAGTGCGAATCATGCAGCGCAACTGGATCGGAAAATCCCACGGTCTGCAAATTCGATTCGACATCGAGGCCAACGATATTGCGCCCGATTGGAAAGAGCTGGAAGTTTACACCACCCGGCCCGACACCCTGTTCGGCATGGGTTTCGGCGCGATCTCGCCGGAGCATCCGCTGGCCGCACAGCTGGCGAAGGGCAACAGCGGGTTGGCCGCATTCATCGACGAATGCCGGAAAACCGGCACGTCCGAGGAGGCATTGGAAAAGGCGGAAAAGCGCGGGTTCGATACCGGATTGCGCGTCAAACATCCGTTCCTCGACGAGACATTCCCTGTCTATGTCGCCAACTTCATCCTGATGGATTACGGCACGGGCGCGATCTTCGGCTGTGCCGCGCACGACCAGCGCGACATCGACTTTGCCCGCAAGTACGGCCTGAAAGTCTTGCCCGTGGTCGCACCGAATGGCGACGAGAGCTTTGAAGTCACCGACGAGGCCTATACCGGTCCCGGCACGATCATCAATTCGGATTTCCTTAACGGAATGGAGATCGAGGCCGCGAAAGAGGCCGTCGCCGACCGTGTCGCCGCGATGGGCAAGGGTGAGAAGAAAACCAACTACCGCCTGCGCGATTGGGGGGTCAGCCGCCAGCGATACTGGGGTTGTCCGATCCCCGTGGTCCATTGCGAGACGTGCGGGATTGTGCCGGAAAGAAAAGAAAACCTGCCCGTCCGCCTGCCCGATGACGTGACATTCGACGTGCCCGGCAACCCGCTTGAGCGTCACGCGACGTGGAAACACACGCCCTGCCCCGCTTGCGGCAAGGATGCTGTGCGTGAGACGGACACGATGGATACGTTCGTTGATTCGTCGTGGTATTTTGCCCGTTTCTGCTCACCCCGCGCCGAAACGCCCACGGATCGGGCGGCTGTGGACCGCTGGCTGCCCGTCGATCAGTATATCGGCGGCGTCGAGCACGCGATTCTCCATCTGCTTTATTCGCGTTTCTTCGCACGGGCGATGGAGAAGACGGGGCATCTGTCTGATTCGGCACGCGAACCGTTCAAAGCGCTGTTCACACAAGGCATGGTCACGCACGAAACCTATGAGGCGCAGGGCGGCGGCTGGTTGTCCCCTGAGGAAATCACCCGCGACGGCAGCGTCGTGACGGCAAAAGACACCGGAAAACCTGTCAAAGTCGGCCCGATCATCAAGATGTCGAAGTCGAAACGCAACACGGTTGACCCTGAGGAGATCATAAAAGGCTACGGCGCGGATTGCGCCCGCTGGTTCATGCTGTCCGATTCGCCCCCCGAACGCGATGTCGAGTGGACCGAAGCGGGCGTCGAGGGCGCATCGCGGCACACGCAGCGGGTTTGGCGCTTGGTCAACGAGGCGCTGCCACGCTTGCCCGCGACCGGAACAGCCCCGACTGCCAGCGATCAGGACGCCGTAACCGCGCTGCGCAAAGTCACGCACAAAGCAATCAAATCCGTGACCGAAGACATCGCCGCCTTCCGCTTCAACAAGGCGGTTGCGCAAATCTACGGCCTGACCAACGCCGTTGCATCCTTCAAAGCCACAGGCGCGGATGCCGATGCGGCGCTGCGCGAGGCGCTTGAGTCGCTGGTCCTGCTGATGGCCCCGATGACACCGCATCTGGCCGAGGAATGCTGGGCGGTGCTGGGCCACACGACTATGGTGACGGATACACCGTGGCCTGTGGCGGAGGCGAAACTGACCGTCGATGACACCATCACGATGCCGATTCAGGTCAACGGCAAGAAGCGATCCGAGATTCAAGTGGCGGCTGACGCGGATAAGGCTAAGGTGGAAGAACTGGCGCTGGCTGACGAGGCGATTGTGAAACTCCTCGACGGCGGCGCGCCGAAGAAGGTGATCGTAGTACCGGGACGGATTGTGAATGTTGTTATCTGACCGAAGAACCGCGCTCCTCGGCCTGCTCGCCCTTGGCGGCTGCGGGTTCAAACCGCTTTATGGCGGCGGAACCGGATCGGGTCCGGGATCGCTGCTGCGCGCGGTGAAGGTTGAGTCTGAACGCGGCGAGTTGGGCTTTCGTTTGCACGAGGCTTTTGTCGAGCGTCTGCGGCCCGCACAACCCGGCGCACCGTTGTATCTGATCACAAAAACCAGCATCTTCCGCGACGATCTGGCGATTGAAGAGGATGATCAGGTCACGCGTTACAATCTGCGCGTCATCACGAAATACGCGCTGCGACGCGCGGGCGATGCATCAACCGCAACGCCGCTTCTGGAAGGCGAAGCGCGCAGTATCGCCGCCTACAACGCCACCCCGTCCCAATACGCGACCCTCGTTGCCGAGCGCCAACTCTTGCGCCGCACATCGCAGGAGATTGCGGACAAGATCGTCAAGCGCCTCGCGGCGGCTTATGATCCGGCTTGGATTGGCTAGTGGCAGGCCGCAACCGGCATTGCGATCTTATATTGTCACGCCCGCGAAGGCGGGCGTCCGGACCCGCGAAGTTTTTTACGAGCAGCGCGCAAGAAGCGAGACTGGATACTCCGCCTTCGCGGAGTATGACGGTTTTGCCTTCAAACCACGGCCTCCTGCCGTGACTAAAATCGCCGGAAACCGCGCGAAAGCCTATCTCGCAAACCCCGATACAGCGCATCACGCGATGCTGCTTTACGGGCCGGACGCGACTCAGGTCAGCGCCCGCCGCAATGAGGTTGTGCGCACCCTGCTGGGTGGTGACGATGATCCGTTCCGCCTCGCCCGGCTTGAAAACGATCAGGTCAAACGTGATCCTGCCGCTCTGCTGGACGAAATAAACGGTCTCAGCTTTGGCGGCGGTGACCGTGTAATCGTGCTGAACATGGCCACAGATGCGGCCACCGCGACCCTGAAAAGCGCGCTTGAGGAGATGCAAGGCGGTGCAAAGCTGATCGTCACGGCGGGCGTACTCGCCGCCTCTTCAAAACTGCGCAAACTGTTTGAAGGGGCCGGAAATGCGGGGGCCGTGCCGCTCTATCCCCCTGAAGGGGCGGCGTTGGAGGCCGAATTCTCCGCGATGCTGCGTGAATTGGGCGCCCCCCCGATTGAAAGCGAAGCGCGCGGGGCGTTGTCGCTGGTCCTCAGCGGCTTTCAGCATGGCGAAGCCGAACGGTTTGCGGAGACCCTTGCGCTCTACACAATGCATGACGACGCCGTCACCACGGAGGCCGTAACCGCTTGCGCCCCGCCCGCTGCGGAGGCTGATTTTGATGAGACAATACAAGCCGTTGCGCAGGGCCGCCCGCGCCGCATCCCGTCCCTCATCGACCGTCTCGACTCCCAGGGGGCGAGTTTAGCCGGGCTTATCCGCGTGTTATCGCTCTATTTCCAACGCCTCCACCGCGCCCAAGCCGCAATGGAAGGCGGGGCCGACGCGCAAGCGGCCATGTCAAAACTGCGCCCGCCAATTTTTTGGAAGCTCAAAGACGTGTTCGCCTCGCAACTGCGCGCATGGCCCCGCCCCGGTGTGGAAGAGGCGCTGAATCAGCTGGGCGGGTTGGAGGCGGATTTGCGCAGCGGGAAGACCTTGCCCGACCGCGCGTTGATCGAGCGCGTCCTGATGCGGATTGCCATGTCCGCGCCGGGTTCGCGTCAACGCTAACGCAGAGCGAGCCTTAACGCCGCCGCCGCCGCAACCGGACATAACGGCAAGCAGGCCAGTGAAATCGCCGCCAGCAACATCAGATACGACCCCGCCGGAATCGCCAGCGCCGCCGCATTTACCGCCAGCGCCCCCAATATCAGCGTCGGCACATAAAGCGGGATCACCAGCACCGCAGTCAGCACCCCGCCCCGGCGCATCCCCGCCGTCAACGCCGCGCCAATCGACCCGATCAGCGACAAAGCGGGCGTGCCGAGCGCCAGCGACAGTACCATCACCGGAAAAACCTCCGCAGGCATGCGCAGCGTCAGGCCCATCACGGGAGCGGCAATCAGCAACGGCAATCCCGTGGTCAACCAATGCGCGATGCACTTGGCCAACACCGTCAACTCCAGCGGAACCGGGGCCAGCGCCAGCAAATCCATCGACCCGTCCTCGACATCGGATTGAAACAAACGATCCAGCGTAAGCAAACAGGCCAGTAACGCCGCAATCCACAGCATCCCCGGCGCAATCCGGGCCAACAACTCCGGCAGCGGCCCGACCCCGAACGGAACCAAACTCGCCGCAATCACAAAGAACGCGACACCCAGCGCACCGCCGCCGCCCGTGCGAAACGCCACCCGCAAGTCGCGCTTCACGATGGCCCAAAACGCTCTCACCATGCCTCCCCATCCAGCACCGCATCATCCTCATGCGCGGTGGCCG